>NZ_JBHWJL010000206.1:0-9548 GCF_042731495.1 Streptomyces sp. NPDC059853 | reverse complement strand
GTACCCCGGGGCCGGGCGCGGCGCCGTACCACCGGTACCTCACCCGGCCGGTGACCCGCCCGTGGCGCTGTGCATCATGGGAGGCCCAGGTCCCCTCTAGCGATGGCGAGTTGACTCCGATGGGTGAGTACAGCAAGGACGTGCGGGAGACCCCGGCGGCGCCGGAGATCGACACCTCGGTACCGCACTCGGCCCGCATCTGGAACTACTGGCTCGGCGGCAAGGACCACTACGAGGTCGACCGGATCGCCGGTGACCAGTACGCCGCCACCTTCCCCGGGATCTTCGACATCGCCCGGGTCAGCCGGTACTTCCTGCACCGCACCGTGCGCCACCTGGCGGGCGAGGCCGGCATCCGGCAGTTCCTCGACGTGGGCACCGGCCTGCCCACCGAGGACAACACCCACGAGATCGCCCAGCGCGTCGCGCCGGACGCCCGCATCGTCTACGTCGACAACGACCCGCTGGTCCTGGTGCACGCCCAGGCGCTCCTCACCTCCACCCCGCAGGGCCGCACCGACTACATCGACGCCGATCTGCACGACCCGGCCCGCATCCGCCGGCTGGCCTCCCACACCCTCGACTTCAGCCGGCCGATCGCGGTGATCCTCTCCGACGTCATGGGGCACGTCCCCGACGACGACCGGGCCCGCTCCATCGTCCGCGACCTGGTGGCGGAGCTGCCGGCCGGCAGCTATCTGATGCTCTCGCACGGCGCCACCACCTCCCAGGAGGTGATGGACGCCCAGGACGACTACAACGACAGCGGCGCCGCGCCGTACCGGCTGCGCACCCTGGAGCAGATCAGCCGCTTCTTCGACGGTCTCGACCTGGTGGAGCCGGGCGTGGTGCCCATGCCCCGCTGGCGCCCCGACCTCGGCGACGTCGGCCCGGACCCGGAGGGCGCCGGGATCGGCGGCGTGGCCCGTATCCCGGGCTGAGCCGCGGCGTCCGCGCGGCCCGGTACCCCGGCGGTACCGGGCCCGGCCGGTGCACGGCGCACGGTGCACGGCCGTGGCCCGGGTACGCGGGGCGGCCGGTGCGCGCCCTCCGGCCGGGGGCGGCACCGGCCACTCACCCCGAGCCGGTGGTTCAGCCCGTGCGCACCCCGGTCCGCTCGCGGTCCGCGGGCGCGGGGTGCCGCGCGGGGGAGGGGTGCCGCTCCCGCTCCCGGCGCACCGCGCGTCCGTGCAGCCGCAGGATCTGGGCGACGCCGACCACCATGAAGCCCAGCACCACGGTGAGCGCGATCCGGTAGTCGTCGCCGGTGGCGTCCAGCAGCAGACCCACCGCGGCCAGCGCCAGCATCGAGGCGGTGAAGCCGCCGATGTTGACGATGCCGGAGGCGGTGCCGTGCCGCTGCGGCGGGTTCGCCAGCCGGGAGAAGTCGAAGCCGACCGTGGAGGCCGGGACGCAGCCGCCGAGCACCACGCACAGCAGGACCACCAGCCAGCCCGGGGTGCGGTCGGCCGGCCACCACAGGGCCGTGGCCCACACGGCGGCCACGGCGGCCGTCACGGTCAGCACCACCGGCAGCCGGGCGCCGGGCCGGCGGGAGAGCAGCCAGCCGAACGGCAGGCCGAGCAGCAGGCTGGTGGCCACCACCAGGGTGAGCAGTTCACCGGCCGTCACCCGCTCGTACCCCTGGGCCTCCACCAGGAACGGCAGCCCCCACAGCAGCAGGAACACCATCGCCGGGCACTGGGTGGTGAAGTGGGTCCACATGCCCAGCCGGGTGCCCGGCTCGCGCCAGGCCGCGCCGATCTGGCGGCGCACCGCGCCCCGGCCCGCCGCCGGGCGCGGCACGGGCGCCTGGCCGGGCGGCTGGTCGCGGAGGAAGAGCAGCAGCGGGACGAGGACGAGGAGCCCGCCCAGCGCGCTCCCGGCGAACGCGGTGACCCAGCCGGAGTGGTCGAGCACCCGGGAGAGGACGAGGGTGGAGGTGAGGTTGCCGGTCATCCCGGCCAGGCCGGTGAGCTGCGCCATCATGGGCGCGCGGCGGGCGGGGAACCAGCGGTTGCCGAGCCGCAGGACGGCCAGGAACGTCATGGCGTCGCCGCAGCCGAGCACGGCGCGGGCGGCCAGCGCGCTCCCGTAGGTGGGGGCGAAGGCGAAGCCCAGCTGGCCCGTGATCAGCAGGGACAGGCCGAGGATCAGCACCCGCCGGCTGCCGAGCCGGTCGACCATGACGCCGACCGGTATCTGCATCGCCGCGTAGACCAGCAACTGGAGGATGGGGAAGGCGGAGAGTGCCGAGGCGCCCACCGCGAACCGGTCGGCGGCGTCCAGGCCGGCCACCCCGAGGGAGGTGCGCAGCAGGACGGCGACGAAGTAGACGGCGACCGCGATGCTCCACACGGCGACGGCGCGCCGGCCGCCGGGCGGATCGGCGGGGGCGGCGGTTCCGGTGGGCGGGGCCGGATCGAGGGGGTCGGCGGGTTCGGCGGAACGCTGCGGGCGGCTCACCGGCTCTCCCCCCGGGCCAGCTCGGAGACCCGGCTGACGTGCCGGACGGTGACCGCGAGCGCCGCCTCGGCGTCGCCGGCCCGCAACGCGTCCAGGATCTCCTGGTGTTCGGCGAGCGCGAGGGCGATGCGGTCGGGGCGGGCACGGACCACGGCTTCGCCCATCCGCAGCTGCCGGTCGCGCAGCTGGTCGTACAGCCGGGAGAGGATGGCGTTGCCGCCGCTGCGGACGATCTCGGCGTGGAAGGTGCGGTCGGTGACCGCCAGGTCGGCCAGTGCCCCGGCGGCGGCCTGGGCGCGGTGCCGCTCCAGCAGTTCGGTGAGCCGGTCGATCAGCCCGGGCGGCGCGGGCACCGCCTTGCGCACCGCGTGGGTCTCCACCAGCAGCCGGGTCTCCACGACGTCGGCGATCTCCTGGGCGGAGACGGGCAGCACTATCGCGCCCTTCTTCGGATAGAGCCGCAGCAGCCCCTCGCTCTCCAGCCGCAGCAGCGCCTCGCGCACCGGGGTGCGGGAGACACCGGCGGCCTCGGCCAGCTCACCCTCGGTGAGCAGGGTGCCGCCCTCGTAGCGGCGCTCCAGGACGGCGCGCTTGACGTGGTCGTATACATGGTCGGCGGCGGGGGGACGTTTGGGTGCGGCGGCGGACTGCGGCATGCGCACAGCATAGATACAACAGGGATACCCGGTGGTGCCCGGTCCGGCATGCGGGCAGGCCACAGCGGCGCGAGGCCGGTGCCCCGGGCGGGCGCGACGGGTGGGTGCTGTGCGAACCGTTGACATGTTCCAGCGGTCAACTCAGTCTGGTGAATACCGGGTTACTGCAACCGGTTGCACCATCGTGGGTTCACCCGCCGACGCCATCACGAGGGCCCCACACCCTCGGACACGTTCCCCCACCGGCCGAGAGGACTCCTCATGTCACGCACCACCCGGACCGCCACCAGGGCCGGCATCGCCGTCGCCGGCGGCATCGCCCTGCTGACCGGCACCCTGACCGCCGCCTCCCAGGCGTCAACCCCGCCCGCCGCCGACACCCCGCCCGCCGCGCCCGGCGCCTTCGCGGCCGACCCGTTCGCCGACGCCCCCATCGGCTACGCCGCCGAAGCCGGCGGCACCACCGGCGGCGAGGGCGGCGACACGGTCACGGAGTACGTGCTCAGCGCGTACGCGGACGAGACCGGACTGAGCCCTTCCGAGGCGCTGTACCAACTGCTCAAGGAGCACCAGAAGAGCGAGGGCGGCGGCCTGGTCGTCTACGTCGACCTCACCCTCGGCCAGGACGGGCTGAAGGAGAGCAAGATCGACATCAAGGATGTCGAGAACGTCTCCATCCTCGGCGTGGGCGACGCGGGCGAGCTGGACGGCGTGGGCTTCAAGGTCACCCGCACCCAGAACCTCATCATCCGCAACCTCACCATCCACCACGTCTCCGAGGGCGAGGGGGACGCGATCGAGGTCACCGACAACAGCTCGCACGTGTGGATCGACCACAACGACCTGTTCAGCGAGCGCGACAACGAGCCGGACAAGGACTACTACGACGGTCTCGTCGACATCAAGCGCAACAGCGAGTACATCACCGTCTCGTGGAACACCATCCACGACCACTGGAAGACCTCGCTGGTGGGCCACAACGACAGCGCCGACCAGGCCCCCGACAAGATCACCTACCACCACAACGCGTTCACCTCCCTCAACTCCCGGGTGCCGCTGATCCGCCACGCGGACGTGCACATGCTCAACAACGTGTTCACCGACATCAACGGCTCGGCCATCAACGCCCGGATGGGCGCCCGGGTCCTCGTCGAGGGCAACTGGTTCGAGAACGTGGGCTCCGGCGAGGTGGACTCGCACGCCGGCTACATCGAGGGCCCGGTCGGCTGGTTCTACGGCAGCTCCGAGACCGGCTACTGGAACCTGGTGGACAACACCTTCATCGACAGCCCCCACGAACACCTGGAGTCCACCACGGACTTCACCGTCCCCTACAGCTACCAGGCGGACACCCCGGCCGCCGCCAAGGAGGCCGTGGAACAGTACGCGGGCACCGGCGTCATCGACGTCACACCCTGATAACTGCGAACGGTTGCAGTGCCGCTCGGCTCCGCCCGCGCTCGGCCGGCCGTATCCCGGGGCCCCCTCGGGTACGGTCGGCCGCGGCCGTTCCCGCCCCCTCACCAGGAGCAGATGTGACGCAGCCGACCTCCGCAGGACCGCTCACCGCCCGGCTGCCGCTGCTGGCCCCCGGCGCCGAGGCCGCCCTGGCCGCCGCCGTACGCGAGGCCCCGCGCCGGATCCCGGTGCCGCCCGTCACCGACCGTGCCGCCTGGGACGCCGTCGACCCCGCCACCCGGGCCGCGCTGCTGCGCCGGGCCGAGGACGAACGCGCCGCCCCCGCACCCGTCCTGCGCGCCTCCGACTGGGCCCGCTCCTTCCGCGACGGCGTCCGCACCGCGTACGAGGACCCGGCCCGCGCCCTGCGCGTCCGCACCACCGTCTTCCTGCTCGCCGCCGTCCTCACCGGCGAGAGCGCACCCGCCACCGCGCCCCCCGGCACCGTCCCGTACCTGGACGCCGCCATCGACGGACTGATCGCCCTGTGCGAGACCTCCACCTGGTGCTGGGCCCCGCACGACGGCTACACCGCCGCCCGCGGCGAGGTGCTGCCCGACCCCGAACAGCCCTATGTGGACCTGGGCGCCGCCGAGGTCACCACCGTGCTCACCTGGGCCGACCACACGCTCGGCCCCCATCTGCACCTGCGGGCGCCCGGCTTGCGCCGCCGGCTGCGCCGCGAGACCGAGCGGCGCGTCCTCGCCCCGTTCACCGCCCGCCGCGACTGGCCCTGGATCGGCCTCGACCGGCCCGCCGACAACTGGAACCCGTGGATCCACGGCGCGATCACCGCCGCCGCCCTGCTGCTGACGGACGATCCGGAGCGCGCCGCCACCCTGCTGCGCACGGCCGTCGCCGGACTCGACCGCTTCGTCGCCACCCTCCCCGAGGACGGCGGCATCGACGAGGGCGTGGCGTACTGGTGGCACGGCGCCGGCCGGCTGCTGGAAACCCTCGATCTGCTGGCGGCCGTCGGCGGCCCCGGGCTCGACGCCCGCGACCTGCCCGTCCTGCGGCAACTCGCCCGCTTCCCGCACCGGATGCACCTGGGCGGCGCCTGGTACGTCAACGCCGGGGACGCCGCCGCCCGGCTGTCCGCCACCCTGCCCTGGCAACTGCTGCACCGCTGGGGCACCGCGCTCGGCGACCCGGCCGTCCGCGACCACGCGGCCGGACGCGGCCGGGACACCGGCCTCGCCGCCCACCCCGAGGCGGGGGCGGGCAGCGCGCTCACCGCGCTGGTGGACCCGCACTGGCGCGCCGCGCTGACCGGCGCGCAGGGGGAGGGGGGAAGCTGGCTGACCGCCGCGGAGTGGCTGCCGCGCACCCAGATCCTGCTGGCCAGGGAACGGCCGGGATCCACCGGGGGCCTGACCGTCGCGGTCAAGGGCGGCCACAACGCCGAGCGCCACAACCACCTCGACGTCGGCTCCTACTGGATCGCCCTGGACGGCGTGCCGCTGGTCGTCGACCTCGGCCAGCCGACGTACACCGCCGACAGCTTCGGGCCGCACCGCTACCGCGCCTGGCCGCTGACCAGCGCGTGGCACAACCTGCCCGCGCCGGGCGGCGGCACCGGACAACTGCCCGGCGCCGCGCGGGCCGCCCGGGAGGTGCGCGCCGAAGCGACCGGCGGCGGCGCCCTCTTCCACGCCGGCCTGGCCGCCGTCTACCCGGACGGGGCGGCCGGCGGCCTCACCCGGACCGTGCGGCTGGACCGGGTGCGGCCGCTGGTCACCGTGACCGACCGCTGGGCACCGGCGGCCGGTCCTGTGCTGCTGCGGCACGTCCTGGCGGGCGAGGTCACCCTGGGCGGCGGCGAGGCGATCGTGCGGGCGCCGGACGGTCCCGCGCTGCGGATCGGCTGGGAGCCGCGCGCGGCGCGGGCGGTGCTGGAGGAGCGGGAACTGACCGATCCGCTGCTGCGCGCCTCGTGGGGGGAAAGGATCACCCGGCTCACGCTCACGGTGCGCGACGGCGGTGGCGCGACCGTCCGTTTCGACCGCGCGCCCTGACCGGGGCCGGTGCGCGCGGGGCGGGGCAGCACACCGGGCCCCGCCCCGCCCCGTCCGTGGGCCCCGGTCAGCGGCCCTCGGCCAGTACCTCCCCGAGGATGTCCAGCGCCCCGGTCAGCTCCTCCTCCTCGATGGTCAGCGGCGGGGCGACGCGGATGGTGGAGCCGTGGGTGTCCTTCACCAGCAGGCCCCGGGCCAGCAGCCGTTCGCTCAGCTGCCGCCCGGTGCCGATCGCCGGGTCGATGTCGATCCCGGCCCACAGCCCCCGGCCCCGGTGCCGCAGCACCCCGTGCCCGGTGAGCCGGCCGAGACCGGCCGCGAGCACCTTGCCGAGCCGCTCCGCCCGCTCCTGGTACTCCCCGGTGGCCAGCAGGCCGACGACGGCCGTGCCGATCGCGGCGGACAGCGGGTTGCCGCCGAAGGTGGAGCCGTGTTCGCCGGGCCGCAGGACGTCCATCACCGCGCGGGTGCCGACGACCGCCGAGACCGGGACCAGGCCGCCGCCCAGCGCCTTGCCGAGCAGCAGCAGATCGGGCCGCACCCCCTCGTGGTCCAGCGCCAGAGTGCGGCCGGTGCGGCCGAGCCCGGACTGGATCTCGTCGGCGACGAACAGCACCCCGGCCCGCCGGGTGGCCTCCCGTACCCCGCGCAGATAGCCGTCGTCCGGGACGATCACGCCCGCCTCGCCCTGGATGGGTTCGATGAGGACGGCCGCCGTGGTGTCGTCCAGGGCCGCCTCCAGCGCGGACAGGTCGTTGTAGGGCACCACCGTGAACCCGGGGGCGTAGGGCCCGAATCCGTCGTGGGCCACCGGGTCGGTGGAGAAGCCGACGATGGTGGTGGTGCGGCCGTGGAAGTTGTCGGCGGCCACCACGATCCGGGCCCGGTCGCGGGGGACGCCCTTGACCTCGTACGCCCACTTGCGGGCGATCTTGATGGCGCTCTCCACCGCCTCGGCGCCGGTGTTCATCGGCAGGGTGACGTCCAGGCCGGTCAGTTCGGCCAGCCCGGCGGCGAAGGCGGCCAGCCGGTCGTTGTGGAAGGCGCGCGAGGTGAGGGTGAGGGTGTCCAGCTGGCGGTGGGCCGCCGCGACCAGGGCGGGGTGCCGGTGGCCGAAGTTGAGGGCCGAGTACCCGGCGAGCAGGTCGAGGTAGCGGTTGCCGCGGATGTCCTCCACCCACACGCCCTCGCCCCGGGCGACGACCACGGGCAGCGGGCGGTAGTTGTGGGCGACCAGCCGGTCCTCGGCGGCGATGACGGCGGCCGGGTCGGTGGGGTCGCCGGCGGCTTCGGTGATCGGGTGAGCGCTCATGCGATGCGGATCTCCTGTGTGCAGCACTTGATCCCGCCGCCGGCCTTCAGCAGTTCGGAGGTGTCGACGGGGATGGGGACGTACCCGCGTTCGGTCAGCCGGCCGATCAGCTCGGTGGCGCCGGGGGAGATGAGGACGTGCCGGCCGTCCGAGACCGCGTTGAGGCCGAACGCCATCGCGTCGGCACGGGTGGCCGTCACGGCGTCGGGGTAGCGGCGGCGCAGCGCGGCGCGGCTGCCGGGCGAGAACGCCTCGGGGTAGTAGGCGATGGTGGTGTCGTCCAGCGCGAACAGCGCGGTGTCCAGATGGTAGAAGAACGGATCCACCAGCCGCAGACTGATGACCGGCCTGCCGAAGTATTCCTGTGCGCTGATATGCGCGCCGGTCGAGGTGCGGAATCCGTACCCCGCCAGAATGTCCGGTCCTACCGGCACCAGATCGCCTTCACCCTCGCAGGTGTCCTCGGGGGTGACGACCGGAAAACCGTTCTCCTTGAACCAGCGGCTGAATTCCAGGGCTTCGGGCTGCCGCTGCGGGGCGTGGAAACGGGAGCCCAGCGCCTTGCCGTCCAGCACCAGTCCGCCGTTGGCGGCGAACACCATGTCGGGGAGGCCGGGCACCGGTTCCACCAGGTCCACTCTGTGGCCCAGTTCGCGGTAGACGCGCACCAGTTCGTGCCACTGTTCCAGGGCCCGGTCCCGGTCCACCGGGGAATCCTGTCGCATCCATGGATTAATGACGTACGCCAGCTCGAAATAGCGTGGCTCGCACAGCAGATATCGGCGTTCGCGGCCGACCGTGACAGGCGCCATCGAGGCACTTTTCCCTTCGCCGGAGAGATGACTCCACGCTAAGGACCGGCGCGGGCGCCGACAAGCTCATGTCCTTGCACGCCGCTTTCGAATGTTGCGCGTCAGCCCGGCTCGACGGCGTTTTCCGCCGGCTGGTCCAGCAGCGGGCGCAGCGGCGCCCCGCTGCCGCTCTCGCCGCCGGGCAGCAATTGGGTGAGGACGACCCGGGAGTCGGTGCGCCGGACGAACGGCTCGGCGCGGATGCGCTCCAGCACCCGTTCGAAGTGGCCGATGGTGCGGGCCCTGATGTGCAGCAGCGCGTCCGCGTCCCCGGTGACCGTCATGGCGGCCACGATCTCCGGGTGGTTGCGGGCCACTTCCGACATCCGGCTGGGCGGGGCGGCGCTGTCGCAGTACACCTCGACGAACGCCTCCATGCCCCAGCCGAGCGCCTCGGCCCGGACGGTGGCGGTGAAGCCGGTGATCACCCCGTGGGCCCGCAGCCGGTCCACCCGCCGCTTCACGGCGGGGGCCGACAGCCCCACCCGCCGGCCGATGTCCACGAAGCTCGCCCGGGCGTCGGCGATCAGCAGCGCCAGGATGGTGCGGTCCAGCTCATCGACGGCGGGCGGCAGATGCGTCATGGAGGTGGCTCCGGTTCTCGTGATTCCTCACGTCGGTGACGGGGGTGCACCGCCAATGATCACGGGTCCGCGGGCCCTTGTGCACCGGTCGCCGACCGCCGTACGGACCGCGTCACGGACCGCCGTACCGCGCGCGCGTACCGCCGGGCGATCATCCGCCGGGCCGCCCGGCCCAGCGGTCCGGCCGCCCGGGTGTACCACGC
>NZ_JBHWJL010000205.1:0-9554 GCF_042731495.1 Streptomyces sp. NPDC059853 | reverse complement strand
TCGGACATGCCGAATAAGGCCCCTCACGGGTTCGATCTCTTACGAGTGGGTGCCGCTTCGGTGATCGTGTGACCGCCGGCGGCGAGACGTGCTGCTCCGCCTCCGTGGAGATTCCCTGGGGTGGACAGCTCGGAGTACGTTACGCGCCGACCCGCGTCACGTCAACTCGAACTCGGCCCACACGGCCTTGCCGCCCTCCGGCAGCCGCCGGGAGCCCCATTCCGTGGCGATCGTGGCCACCACCGCGATGCCCCGGCCGGTCTCGTCGGCCGCGTCCGCCTGCTGCCGGCGGGGCAGATGCTCGTCCCCGTCCGTCACCTCGACGATCAGCCGGCGGTCGGTCCTGCGCAGCCGCAGCCGCATCGGGGCCTTGCCGTGCTTGAGGGAGTTGCCGACGAGTTCGCTGGCGGTGAGCACACCCAGCTCGCGCAGTTCCTCGGGGAAGCGCCAGCTGGTGAGCACGCCCTCCGCGAAGGCGCGGGCCCGGGAGGCCGCCTCGACACCGCCCAGCAGTTCCAGGGCGGCGCCCCGGAAGAGGTCGGCCTCCTCGCCCTCCCGCTCGGGGCAGGCGAGCACCAGTACCGCCACGTCGTCGTCGTGGTCGCCGGTGATGCCCAGGGCGCGCAGCAGCCGGTCGCACACGATCTGCGGGCTGTCGCCCGAGCCGGCGAAGGCGCGCTCCAGGGCGGTGAGGCCCACGTCGATGTCGGCGTCGCGCCGCTCGACCAGGCCGTCCGTGTACAGCACGGCGCTGGCGCCCGGGCCGAACGGCACCGATCCCGAGGTGTGCAGCCAGCCCCCGGTGCCCAGCGGCGGGCCGGTAGGTCCGGTGACCCGCCGCACCTCGCCGTCGGCGTCGCGCACGATCAGCGGCAGATGGCCGGCCGAGGCGTACGTCAGCGTGCCCTCGTTGGGGTCGTAGACGGTGTAGGCGCAGGTCGCGATCTGGCTCGGGGCGATCTCGCCGGCCAGTCCGTCCAGCAGCTGGATCACCTCGTGCGGCGGCAGGTCCAGGCGCGCGTACGCCCGCACCGCCGTGCGCAGCTGGCCCATGACGGCGGCGGCGCGTACCCCGCGGCCCATCACGTCGCCGATGACGGCGGCGGTGCGGCCGGCGCCGAGGGTGATCACGTCGTACCAGTCGCCGCCGACCGCCGCGTCGATGCCGCCGGGCTGGTAGGTGGCGGCGACGCGCAGGTCGTCGGGCTGTTCGAGCTTCTGCGGCAGCAGGCTGCGCTGGAGGGTGACGGCGGCCTCGCGCTGGTGGCTCTCGCTCTCCCGCAGCCGTTCGGCCGAGGCGGCCTGGTCGGTGACGTCGGAGGCGAAGACCAGGACGCCGGTGGCGGTGGTGCCGTCCTCGGGGGTGAGGAGGTCGACCGGGGTGCAGGTGAAGGTGTACACGGCCTCCCCGCCGGCCGAGGCCACGCGGCGCGACTTCAGGGTGCGGGAGGTGCCGCTGCGCCGTACCTGGTCCATGAGGGGCAGCAGGCCGACGTCGACGAGTTCGCTGAGCGTCTCGCGGGCCGGGTTCCCGGCGGCGCGGGAACCGAAGGCGGTGGTGTACGCATCGTTGGTGTAGACGAGGCGGTGTTCCGCGCCGTGGACGACGGCGACCGGGGCGGGCACCGGGCCGAGCAGTTCGTGGACGGCGGCGGCGTCGACACCGCGCCCGCCGCCGGGCGCCGCGGGGGGCGTCGGCTGGGGCTCCGTGCGCGCCGCGGGAACACTGCCCGTCTCCGCGCGGGCCGCGGCGTTGCGCCGCTGCGCTCCGGGCAGCCGGATACTCCAGCGCGTCAAGTTCACTGCCATCCGATCATTCGTCGTCTTGTGTGAGCCGCCGCCCACCCATGGTCACATGCGGGCGTCAGGGGCGGTCCGGCCGGGGGGTGCCGCCGGCTGCCTCCTCGAACTCGGCTCGCGGATGTTCCAGGGAGCCGAGAGAGACAATCTCACGTTTGAACAATCCCGCAAGGGTCCATTCCGCGACGACGCGCGCCTTGCGGTTGATCGTGGGCATCTTGTTCAGATGGTATGTCCGGTGCATGAACCAGGCGGGAAAGCCTTTCAGCTTTCGTCCATACACCTGTGCGACCCCCTTGTGCAGTCCCAGCGATGCGACGGACCCCACATACGCGTGCCGGTAGGGCGTCACCGTACCGCCACGCAGCGTCGCCAGCACATTGCGCGCGATGTGCCGGCCCTGGCGCACCGCGTGCTGGCCGTTGGGGGCGCACAGCGCGGTCGGGTCGTCCGCGGTCAGGTCGGGCACGGCCGCGCTGTCGCCGGCCGCCCACACATGCGGGGTGTCCAGCACCCGCAGCTCGGCGGTGCAGCGGATCCGGCCCCGCTCGTCCAGCGGCACGCCGCAGTCGGCCAGCACCGGGTGCGGCTTGACCCCGGCGGTCCACACCAGGGTGCGGGTCGGGTAGCGGGAGCCGTCGCTGAGCACCGCCACCCGGTCCTCGACGGTCTCCAGCCGGGTGGAGAGCCGGATGTCGATGTTCCGGCCGCGCAGTTCCCGCACCGTGTACCGGCCCATCTCGGCCCCGACCTCCGGCAGGATCCGGTCGGTCGCCTCGATGAGCATCCATTTCTGCTCCTCCGGCCGCAGATTGGGGTAGTAGCGGCAGGCGTAGCGCGCCATGTCCTCCAGCTCCGCCAGCGCCTCGACCCCCGCGTACCCGCCGCCGACGAACACGAACGTCAGGGCGGCCTGCCGGATCGCGGTGTCCCGGGTGGAGGAGGCGATGTCGAGCTGTTCGAGGACGTGGTTGCGCAGCCCGATGGCCTCCTCCACGGTCTTGAAGCCGATGCCGTGCGCGGCGAGCCCGGGGATGGGGAGCACGCGGGAGACCGATCCGGGGGCGAGGACGAGTTCGTCGTAGCTGATCTCCAGGGCCGGCCCCCCGCTGTCGCGGGCGGCGGCGGTTCTGATGGTGGCCACCCGGCGGGCGGTGTCGATGGTGGTGACCTCACCGGTCACGAAGCGGCAGCGGTTGAGCACGCGGCGCAGCGGGACGACGACGTGCCGGGGGGAGATGTTCCCGGCGGCGGCTTCGGGGAGGAAGGGCTGGTAGGTCATGTACGGGTCGGGACTGACCATGGTCATGCGGACATCGCCGCGGCCCAGCTCGCGCCGCAGGTGCCGCTGGAGGCGGTGGGCGGTGTAGAGGCCCACCGAGCCGCCACCGATGATCAGGATGTGCGGGGGCTTCGTGGCGTCCTTGGTCACCTGTCCATGAGGCACGTGCCGGGGGGCTGTTGTCCACAGGTCGGACGCGACGCTGCGCCGAACGGGCGGTGGACGGGCCGGACGGTCGCGCTGCGCGGTCGCCGGGCTGCGGTGGGTGGCGGAGCCGTGGTTCTCAGTGCCGGTGGGCTCAACTATGTTCGGGGGACAGATGGCCGAGGGGCGTTCTGTAGGGGGGCGTCCGTGCTGACGGGGGTTGACGGACATGATGCGGACGGACGGCGAGAGCGGGCGGCGCGCGGGCGGTGGCCGGGCCGGCGGCTTACGGGTGGACGCGCAGCGCAATCTGCGCCATGTGCTGAGCGCGGCGCGCGACGTTTTCGGGGAGCAGGGCTACGGCGCGCCGATGGAGGAGGTGGCGCGCCGGGCCCGGGTGGGGGTCGGCACGGTGTACCGGCGGTTTCCCAACAAGGAGGCGCTGGTGCGGTACATCGCGGAGGAGCAGACGCGGTGGCTGACGGAGCGGGCGGCGGAGGCGCTGGCGGTGGCGTCGGCGGGGGAGCCGTGGCGGGGTCTGGAGGCGTTCGTCCGGGGGTCGGCGGCCTCGGGTTCGGGGCGGCTGCTGCCGCCGGAGCTGTGGTGGCTGTCCCCGGCCGGGGACGCGGGCGAGGACCGGGACGCGGAGCGGGTGCCGCGGCAGCGCGGGGGCGGGGAGCGCGCGGGGGACGGCGCGGGCGGCGCGGAGGGTCCGGCGGGCCAGGCGGGTCCGGCGGACCGGGCGGGCGGGGAGCGCCTGGGGGCGGCGGAACTGCTGCGTACGGTGGGGCAGTTGGTGGAACGGGCCCGGGCGGCCGGGGAGTTGCGGGCGGATGTGACGGTGGCGGACGTGATGCTGGTGATCGCCGCCGCGCCGCCGCGGCTCGCCGATCACGGGCGTCAAGAGGCGGCGTCGGAGCGGTTGTTGGAGGTTCTGCTGCGCGGGCTGCGCCCCGGTGTGTGACTGAAGTGTGTTCGCGCGACCGCTCGGAAGGGTGGTTCCGGGCTCAACTTTCACCGCAACGGGCCGAAGGTGTGGCAACCTGACCCCTGTCGCTGACACGTATGTCAATACCGGGGGGCTTTCCTTCGTATGAGTGCTGACGCCGGCGGGGCCCAGGAGAGTTCGGGAGAGCGCGAAGGGCTGGTGGAGGGCTCCAAGGTGCCCCGGCAGCGGGAGCCCGCCACGGCGGGCGGGCCGCCGGGCGCGCCGGCGGGCGAAACGGAGGACGGCGGTGCCGGAACGGGCACCGGCGCCGAGGACCGGACCGTGGGCCCGGCCGACATCGAGCTGGTCGAGCGGATGCGGCAGGGGGACGCGGCGGCGTACGACGAGTTGTACCGGCGGCACCGGGACGCGGTGCGCCGGTACGCCCGTACCTGCTGCCGGGACGCCGATACCGCGGACGATCTGACCAATGAGGTGTTCGCGGCCACGCTCCAGGCGGTACGGGGCGGCGCAGGGCCCGAGACGGCGGTGCGCGCGTATCTGCTGACGGCGGTGCGGCGGGTGGCCGCCGACTGGGCGCGCACCGCGCGGCGCGAGCACCTGGTCGAGGACTTCGCGGTGTTCGCGGTGTCGGCGACCGGGGCGCGGGCCGGCGACGAGGACACCCTCGACCTGGGCCCCGATGTGCTGGCGATGCGCGAGGCCGAGGCGTCGCTGGCCGTCCAGGCGTTCAGGTCGCTGCCGGAGCGCTGGCAGACCGTGCTGTGGCACACGGCCGTCGAGGAGGCGTCGCCGCAGGAGGTGGCCCCGCTGCTGGGGCTGACGCCGAACGCGACGGCGGTGCTGGCGCACCGGGCCAGGGAAGGGCTCAAGCAGGCGTACCTCCAGGCCCATGTCGGCCATGTGCGGGCGGACGACAGCGGGGACTGCGCGCGGTACTCCGACCGGCTCGGGGCGTTCGCCCGGGGCAAGCTGCGGATGCGGGCGGAGCGCGGGCTGCGCAAGCACCTGGAGGAGTGCGCCCGGTGCCGGCTGGCGGCCTCCGAGGTCAAGGACCTGAACGAGACGATCCGTACGGTGCTGCCGATCGCGGTCATCGGCTGGTTCGCGGCGGGCTCCTCGGGCAAGATCGGCGCGCTGCTGCTGGGGACCGGCGGGGCGGGCGCCTCGGCGAGCGCGGCGGCGGCGGCCGGCGGGGTCGGCGGGGCGGGCGCCAAGGCCGGTGGCGCGGCCGCCGCCGAGGGGTTCGGGTCCTCGGCGAAGGCCGGGGCCGCCACCGGGGTGGTGGTGGTCGCGGCGGCGGCCGTGCTGGCCCTGGCGCTGGTCGGCGGTCCGGGCGAGGAGCAGCCGCCGCGTGCGGCCGACCCGCCGCCGACCGCCCCGGTGATGCCGCCGGCCGCCGAGGAGCCCACCCCTGGCCCCGGGCCGGACCCCGAACCGGACCCGGAGCCGCCCGCTCCCGCCCCCGAGCCGGAGCCGGAGCCCGAGCCCGCCCCGGAGCCCGGACCCGTACCGGAACCCGAGCCCGACCCCGTACCGCAACCGCCCGCCCCGGAACCCGATCCGGAGCCGGAACCCCAGCCCGAACCGGAGCCGGAGCCCGAACCCGAGCCCGAACCGGAACCGGAGCCGGAGCCCGAGCCCGAGCCGTACCAGTTGCGCACGCTCGCCTTCGACCTGTTCAGCGACGGCACCGAGCCGGCGATCCGGCTCTGGCAGAGCGGCTGGGTGTGGCAGCGCGACGAGGTGTCGATCGGCGGGCGCGCCTATCCGCACGGCATCACGGTCGGCGGGCGTTCCTCGGTCACCATCGACCTGAACCGCGCCTGCGTCTCCTACCGCGCGGTGGCCGGGATGGACGACATGAACCTCGGCCAGGGCTCCGCGGTCTTCAGCGTGTACGGGGACGGCGCGCAGCTGTGGCGTTCGGACGTGATCCGTAGCGGGGACGCGGCGGTACCGGTGGAGGTGCCGCTGAACGGGGTGTCGGTCCTGCGGCTGGAGACCACACCGGACGGGCCGCTGAGCGCCCTGGCGCTGGCGGACTGGGCGCGGTCGGAGATCAACTGTCGCTGACCGGCAGCAGCGCGCCGAGGACGGCCAGTGTCTCGTTGACGTCCGTCAGCGGCGCCACGCCGGTGGCGCCGGGCCTGGCGGCGGCCGCGGCGCTGACCTCGCGCAGGACGCGCTCCTCCGGCGGGGTGAGCGGGAGGTCGCCGCGCAGGACGTGGACGCCGGCCAGCAGGCGGCAGGCGATGGCCGGTTCGCCGCCCACGGTGACCACGGCGGCGGCAGCCACCAGCAGTTGGCTCAGCAGCAGGTCGGGGCAGCCCATCAGGGTGCCGTAGGAGAGGGCGGTGTGCACCTCGGCGAGCGCGGTCCGCCAGGGCGCGCCCTCGGCGAGCAGCAGCCGGCTGGTGAGGATGCCCATGATCACCTGGAACATGGGGGTGGGGGTGCCGCCCTTGAGGTTGCTCACGGCGCGTTCGCGCAGGGCGCGGGAGGTGGCGGGGTCGCCGAGCTCCAGGGCCATGACGGCGCCCAGGTAGTCGGCGAGCCCGAGGCAGTCGCGCAGGCCGAGCCGCTGCGCGCGGTCGGAGGCCTCGTCGAGGAGTTCCCGGGCGCGGCGCGGGTCGCCCGCGTGGTGGAGCGCTTCGGCCAGCCGCACGGCGAAGAACGGGGTCTCGGCGTGCGCGCCGACCTCTTCGGCGATGCTGATCGCCTTGTCGAACTCGGCGGCGGCCGTGGGGTAGTCGCCGGTGAGGGAGGCGTAGTCGCCGCGCAGGCCACAGGTCTGGCAGCTGAGCCAGCGATCCCCCACCCGGTGGGCGAGCGCTTCGAGTTCGGCGAGGTCCGACAGGGCGCGAGGGGTGCGCAGTCCGCCCACGGCCTGCGCGCCCGGCACCTCCAGGGAGACCCGGAAGCGGAAGAGGAGCATGAGGGCCAGCTCCCACGACCGGTCCTCGGCGGGATCGTCCCGGCGCAGCAGGGTGATGGCCCTGGTCATGCGTGCGGCGACGGCCGGGAAGGTCTCACCGAGGAGGAAGCCGGTGAACGGCCACAGCATGCCGGGGAAGCGGAGGCCGCGTTCGGGCGCGGTCTCGCCGAACGCGGTGTACATGCGCCGGGCGTGGCGGTGCAGCGTCTCGTCGGTGACGTCGGGGCCGCCCGGCTGCTGGTCGGCGAGCAGGAAGGCGGACAGCAGCCGCAGTTCGAGCCGGTGGAGGTAGCCGGGGTCGTCGGGCCAGGGCTCGCCGGGGCCCGGGAGGGGGCGGTCGTCGTCGGCGGCGTGCGGGTCGAGTTCGAGGGCGAGCCGGATCCATTCCTGGCCCTCGGAGCGGTAGTTGCGCAGGTACCAGAACCAGCCCATGTGGAGGATGGCGCGTCCGGCGGTGTCGCGGTCGCCGGCCCGCAGGGCGCGGGAGAGGACGGCGCGGACGTTGTCCAGGTCGGCCTCGACCCGGGCCAGCCAGCCCAGTTGGGCGGGGCCGCGCAGCCGGGGGGTGGCCTCCTCCAGGAAGCGCAGGAGGTGGGCGGTGTGCCGGGCGCGGGTGGCGGCGCGGTCGGCGGGGTGTTCGGCGGCGCGTCCGGCGGCGTACTCGTGGATGGTCTCCAGCATGCGGTAGCGGACACCGGTGGCCGGGTCGGCGGTGTCGGCCAGCACGATGGACTTGTCGACGAGCGAGCCGAGGATGCCGAGGACCTGGTCGCGGGGGACGGTGGTGCCGTCGGCGAGGACGGCTTCGGCCGCCGGGAGCGTACAGCCGCCGGCGAACACCGACAGCCGGCGCAGGACGGTGCGTTCGGGCTCCTCCAGCAGGTCCCAGGACCAGTCGACGACGGCGCGCAGGGTCTGCTGCCGGGGCAGGACGGTGCGGGAACCGTTGGTGAGCAGCCGGAACCGGTCGTCCAGGCGGGCGGCGATCTGGCGCGCGGTGAGGGAGCGCAGCCGGGCGGCGGCGAGCTCGATGGCGAGCGGCAGGCCGTCCAGGCGGCGGCAGATCTCGGCGACGGCGGCGTCGTCGGCGGGGATGTCGCGGCGTACGGCGGCGCCGCGTTCGGTGAACAGCCGGTGGGCGGAGGGGAGGGGCAGGGGTTCGACGGGGCGGACGAGTTCGCCCGGGACGCCGAGGGGTTCGCGGCTGGTGGCGAGGACCGTGAGGTGGGGGCAGTGGGTGAGGAGGGTCTCGGCGAGGGTGGCGGCGGCCGTGATGAGGTGTTCGCAGTTGTCGAGGATGAGCAGCAGGCGGCGGCCCGCGCAGTACTCCAGGAGGCGTTCGGCCGGGTCGTGGTGCGGGTCGGTGCCGGAGCTGCCGCGCACCAGGGTGGTCTCGCGGCGGCCGAGTGCGGAGAGCACGGCGCCGGGGACGGCACCGGGCTGGTCGAGCTTGGCGAGTTCGGCGATCCACACCCCGTCGGGGTAGTCGGTGACGGTGAGGCCGGTGTGCTCGGCGAGCCGGGTCTTGCCGGAGCCGCCGGCCCCGGTGAGGGTGATGAGGCGGGCGTGGCGCAGGTCGGCGCGGAGGGCGGCGAGGTCGTGCTCGCGGCCGACGAAGCTGGTGAGCCGGGCCCGTACGTTGCCGCCGGAGGGCGGGGTGCCGGGCGGGCGGTCGGCGGGGGTGGCCGGGGTGGCCGGGGCGGCGGGCGTGTCCGGGGTGGGCGGCGGCGTCGCCGGTGCGGGGGGTGGGGCGAGGAGTTCGGCGTACAGGGCGGTCAGTTCGGGCCCCGGGGTGGTGCCGAGGCGGTCGGCGAGGGTGGTGCGGACGGTCTCGTACGCCGCGAGCGCCTGCGCCGGGCGCCCGGCGGCGCGCAGGGCGCGGATGTACAGGGCGTGCGCGGGCTCGTCGAGGGGGTCGGCGTCGATCAGCTCGCGCAGTTCCGGCAGCAGGGGTTCGGCGGGGCCGAGCGCGAGGTCCGCGGCGGCGCGGCGGCGGCGGGCGGTCCGGTGCAGTGCCTCCAGGCGGGCGGCGGCGGGGCGGCGGGCCGGCTCGGGGAGGTCGGCGAGGGCCGGCCCGCGCCACAGGGCGAGTGCCGTGCGCAGGGTGCGGGCCTCGGCGGCCGGGTCCTGGCGCTCGGCGGCGCGCACCAGGCGCTGGAAGCGGAAGAGGTCGATGGTGTCCGGGTCGGCGGCGAGCCGGTAGCCGGGCGGGGCGGCGCTGTAGACGACGGCGTCCCGGTGGCGGTCGCCGAGGGCGCGGCGGAGCCGGCCGACGAGGGCCTGGAGGGCGGCGGGCGCGTCGGCCGGGGGCAGCTCCCGGCCGGGGCCGGCGGCGGTGGCGTCGTCCGCCCAGATGTCGGCGATGAGGGTGTCGACGGGGACGGGTCCCGGCCGGTCGGCGCGCAGGGCGAGCGCGGTGAGCAGGGCGCGTACCCGGGGGC
>NZ_JBHWJL010000204.1:0-9599 GCF_042731495.1 Streptomyces sp. NPDC059853 | reverse complement strand
CGCGTATACGGCCTGTGACGCCCCGGGGGCCCGCCGCCACCGGCCGGGAGGACGCCGCGCGGCGCCCTCCCGGCCCGGCCGCGCGGCGCCCGTCCGCCCCGGCGGTCAGCCGGGACGCCGCACCGCGCCGTCGCGCCCGTCCGGCTCAGCGCAGCGGGTCGTGGCCCAGCGACATCAGCCGGTAGCGGCGATCGCCCCCGGCCGCGCCGCCCGGGGCGGTGGTGGCGGCGCGGACCGTCGCCAGGACCTCCCGCATCAGCCGCGCGTCATCGGCCGTCACATCGACCCGCCGTTTCCGCAGAATGGCCAGGACCCGGTGGCCCCGGTCCTGCGCCGGATCGCTGCCCGCGGTCCGCAGCCAGGCGGCCAGTTCGTGCGAGGTCATGTTCACCGCTCCACGGAACTCCGCCCACAGCCGGTCCAGTTCACCCATGTCGATACCGCTCATCCATCCTCCAGCACACCGTGGCATTCATGCCCCGCAAGGCGTCCCCGGATGACTGAGCGTGAAAACCCCCCGCGCGGCGCATGCCGTCAGCCGCGCGCCAGCGAGCGCACATCCTCGGCCAGCCGCTTGTCGAGCGCCACCCGCACCAACCCCGCTGTCAGCTGGGGCAGTTCATTCCGCCGCACCAGCCCGTCCAGCGCCTTCGGCGACCTCGGCAGCCCCACCCGCTCCGCACCGTCCAGCGCCTTGCCGTCGATGTACGGCGCGTACCGGGGCCACACGCCCTGCACCTCGCGCAGGAAGATCGCCGCCCCCAGCGGCCCGATGCCGGGGAACTCCCGCAGCCGGTCGGACACCTCGTCCGGGCCCGCGTCCGCACGCAGCCGCCGCAGATCCCCGCCGTACCGGTCGAGCAGCAGCTGCGCCCCGTCACCCAGCTGGGTCGCGGTCCGCTCGTCGTAACGCCGGTAGTGCCCCTCGCCCAGCGCGTCCACCCGCTGCTGCCAGGTCGCCTCCGCCATCCCGGCCGGAGTCCGCATCCCGGCGTCGAACAGCGCCCGTGCCGCCGCCACCGCGACATCCGCCTTGATCCGCGCCGACAGCAGATGCGCCAGGACCAGCACCTGGTACAGGGCCGCCGGGGTGTCCCGCAGCCGGATACCGGCCTGCTCCGCGTACGTCTGGCCGCAGCGCTCCACCACGGCGTGCGCCAGCGCTTCCCTCTTCCCACTCACCCGGAACCACTCCTCGGACGACGACAACCCGCGGCACCGCCGCGCACCGCCCCCGGGTGCCCGCCACGCGCCCGCCCATGCGTGCCGGGGCCCCGTGACCCGCCCCGGGTCACGGGGCCCCGTACCGCTCAGCCCGCCGCGAGCGTCACCGTCACGGTGTCCCCCTCGGCGGCCACCGGCTCCGCGTACCCGGCCGGGCCGGCCAGCTGCACCTGCCAGGCGCCCGGCTCCGTGCCCGGCGCGGCCTCGGCGCGCACCGTCACGCGCTCCCCGTCCCGCCGGGTACGGAAGGTGACCGCCGTGGAACCGTCCGGAGCGGGCAGCTCCGTCACGGTCTCCGCCCCGTCCACCGGGGCGTGGACCCGCAGGGTGACGCCCTCGGCCCAGGCGTACTCCACCCCCCGGGCCGCCTGCTCCGCGTCGCCCAGCGGTATCACGGAGCCCGGCCGGGCCAGCAGCGGCAGCGAGTCGAAGCCGAAGCGTTCCCGGCGCCAGCCCGGGCCCTGGATCTGCTCACCGCTCAGCAGATGGGTCCAGGTGCCGGCCGGCACGTAGTACTCCACCTCGCCGCCGGTCTCGAACACCGGCGCCACCAGCAGATCGCCGCCCAGCATGTACTGCCGGTCCAGGGTGTGGGTGCCCGGGTCCTCCGGGAACTCCAGCACCATCGCCCGCATCACCGGCGTACCGTGCCGCCGCGCCTGGCGGCCCGCCTCGAAGAGGTACGGCGCCAGCCGGTGCTTGAGCCGGGTGAAATCGCGGGTGACGGTCACCGCCTCCTCGTCGTAGTCCCACGGGACCCGGTAGGAGTTGGAGCCGTGCAGCCGGCTGTGCGAGGACAGCAGCCCGAACTGCACCCACCGCTTGAAGACCTCCGGCGTCGGGGTGCCCTCGAAACCGCCGATGTCGTGGCTCCAGAACCCGAACCCGGACAGCCCCAGCGACAGGCCGCCGCGCAGCGACTCCGCCATCGCCGTGAACGTCGACTCGCAGTCGCCGCCCCAGTGCACCGGGAACTGCTGCCCGCCGGCCGTGGCCGAGCGCGCGAACAGCACCGCCTCGCCCTCCCCGCGCTCCTCGGTCAGCACCTCGAAGACGGCCTCGTTGTACAGCTGCGTGTAGTAGTTGTGCATGCGCTCCGGGTCGGAGCCGTCGTGCCACACCACATCGGTGGGGATGCGCTCACCGAAGTCCGTCTTGAAGCAGTCCACGCCCTGCCCCAGCAGCGTGCGCAGCTTGTCCTGGTACCAGGCGCGCGCCGCCGGGCTGGTGAAGTCCACCAGACCCATCCCGGCCTGCCACAGATCCCACTGCCACACATCGCCGCCTGCCGTGCGCACCAGGTGGCCCAGCCGCTTGGCCTCGGCGAACAGCGGCGACTTCTGCCCGATGTACGGGTTGATCCACACGCAGATCCGCAGCCCCCGGTCCTCCTTCAGCCGGCGCAGCATGCCCTCCGGGTCCGGGAAGACATCCGGGTCCCAGGTGAAGTCGCACCACTGGTACTCCTTCATCCAGAAGCAGTCGAAGTGGAAGACGCTCAGCGGGATCTCGCGCTCCGCCATGCCGGAGACGAAGCGGTTGACCGTCTCCTCGTCGTAGTCGGTGGTGAAGGACGTCGACAGCCACAGCCCGAACGACCAGGCCGGCGGCAGCGCCGGGCGCCCGGTCAGCGCGGTGAACCGGTCCAGGATCTCCTTGGGCGTCGGACCGTACACCACCAGGTACTCGATCGACTGGTCCTCGACGCTGAACTGGATCTGCCCCACCGACTCCGAGGCGATCTCGTAGGAGACGTTGCCGGGGTGCCGCACGAAGACGCCGTAGCCCCGGTTGGTGAGGTAGAACGGGATGTTCTTGTAGGCCTGCTCGCTGGCGGTGCCGCCGTCCGCCTGCCAGATGTCCACCGTCTGGCCGTTCTTGGTGAACGGCGTGAACCGCTCGCCCAGCCCGTACACCAGCTCGCCGACCCCCAGCGACAGCTGGCCCAGCGAGTAGTGCCGCCCCTCCTGCTCCGCGAAGCCGGTCCCGCGCTTGCCGGCCGTGGTCAGGACCCGGCCGTCGGCGACGAAGTCCAGCTGCCAGGGGCCCTCGGTGTCCACCCGCAGGGACAGCGGACCGCTGGACAACTCCAGCACCGAGCCGTCCCGCGCCACCTTCGCCGTGCTGTGCGCCTCGTCGGCGTGCAGCGCGAACTCGGGGCCGCGCTCGGCCTTGCCCGCGTGATGGGTGGAACGCACCGCGATCACCCCCTCGGCGGGGGAGGAGCACTCCACCGTCAGCAGCGCGCTGTTGAGGGTGTTCCCCCGGGTCCGCACCTGCCGGACGGGGGCGTAGAGGGTGAGCCTGCCGTCCGCGACCGTAGCGTCGGCGACCTCGGTCGCGTAGGACAGCTTCACGCCCGAGCGCGTCAGCCAGTAGCCATCGGTGAACTTCACTGCGTCTCCTGCTCCTCGGAATCCGAATTGCTGCTGGTGGTGCTGGTGCTGGTGCTGTGCCGCCGCACCGTGCGGTGCGCGATCAGCCGGCGGTACGGTCCCGGTGCGCGGCGATCAGACGCCGGTACCAGTGGTAGCTGTCCTTGGGGAGCCGCTCCAGCGTCTCGTAGTCGACCCGGACGATGCCGAAGCGCTGCTCGTAGCCGTAGGCCCACTCGAAGTTGTCCAGCAGGGACCAGACGTAGTAGCCCCGGACGTCCACCCCGGCCGCCACGGCGTCCGCCACCGCCGCCAGATGTCCGGCCAGGTACTCCACCCGGTCGCTGTCGTGGACCTGCCCGTCCGGGGAGACGACGTCCGCCTCCGCCGAGCCGTTCTCGGTGATGACCAGCGGCGGCATCGCGGGGTAGCGCCGCCGCAGGTCCACCAGGAGATCGGTGAAGGTGTGCGGCACCACCGGCCAGCCCATGGTGGTGTGCCGTACGTCGTCGCGCCAGGTCTCCTCGACCCGGATGTCCACGGCGGTCCTGGTCGCGGGGTCCGGGTCCCGGAACGGGGCGTCGGTCACCGTGATCGGCCGGTAGTAGTTGATGCCGGTGAAGTCCAGCGGGGCGGCGATGAGATCGAGATCCCCCTCGCGCCGGCAGGCGGCGGCCTCCCGCGCCAGCTCCCCCCAGGTCTCGTCCTCGTGCAGCGGGTAGCGGCCCGCGAACAGCGGGTCCAACCACACCTCGTTGTGCAGCGTCTCCGCCCGGCGCACCGCGCCGGCGTCCGCCTCCGAGCCGGTCGCCGGGAGCAGCCGGTCCGGGTTGAGCGTGATGCCGACCTCCCCGGCACCGGCCGCGCGCAGCGCCTGCACCGCGAGCCCGTGGCCGACCAGCAGATGGTGCGCCGCCGCCAGCGCGCCGGCCCCCTCCTGGGCCCCGGGCGCGTGCCGGCCGATCGCGTACCCGACGAAGGCGCTGCAGAACGGCTCGTTCAGGGTGATCCAGCGCGGCACCCGGTCCACCAGCCGCTCCGCCACCAGCGCCGTGTACTCGGCGAACCGCTCCGCCGTCGCGCGCACCCGCCAGCCGCCGAGGTCCTCCAGGGCCTGCGGCAGGTCCCAGTGGTACAGCGTGGCGGCCGGGGCGATACCGGAGGCCAGCAACTCGTCCACCAGCCGGTCGTAGAAGTCCAGGCCCTCGGCGTTGGCCGGGCCGCTGCCGGTGGGCTGGATCCGGGGCCAGGCGATGGAGAAGCGGTAGCTGTCCACCCCCAGGTCCTTCAGCAGCGCCACATCCTCCCGGTAGCGGTGGTAGTGGTCGCAGGCGACGTCCCCGGTGTCACCGCGAGCGACCTTGCCGGGGGTACGGGAGTAGGTGTCCCAGATCGACGGGCCGCGCCCGCCGACGTCGTGGGCGCCCTCGATCTGGTAGCTGGCGGTGGCCGCGCCGAAGAAGAAGCCGGGCGGGAAGGCGGGGAAAGCGGGCGTGTCGGTCATGGGCGGAGCACATCCCTCACGGAGGAGCTGCGGACAGGACGGAGAGAAGGGGCGGGCCGGTTCACTTGATCGATCCGCCGGAGATCCCGGCGGCGATGTACTTCTGCGCGACCACCAGCAGGATGGCGGCCGGGATCGCGGACAGCACGGCGGTGGCCATCACCGCGCCCCAGTCACTGACATGGGCGCCGATGAACTGATAGATGCCCAGCGTCACCGGCTTCACGTCGTCGGTGGTGTTCAGGGTCAGCGCGAAGATGAAGTCGGCCCAGGCGAAGAGGAAGGCGAACAGGCCCGAGGTGATCAGGGCGTTGCGGCTCATCGGCAGCACGATCCGCACGAAGGCCGTGAACCGGTTCGCGCCGTCCACCATCGCCGCCTCGATCACCTCGGACGGGATCGACACCATGAACGCGCGCAGCAGCACGATCGCGAACGGCAGGCCCAGCGAGGCGTCCGCCAGGATCAGCCCGGCGTAGGAGTTCACCAGGCCCAGCTCGGCGTACGCGCTGTACAGGGCGTTCGCCACCACGATCCCCGGCACCATCTGGGTGATCAGTGTGCCGAACACGATGCCCCGGCTGCCGCGCAGCCCGAACTGCGCCAGCCCGTACGCCGCCGGAGCGGCCAGCGCCAGACACACCGCCACCGCGCCCAGCGACACCACCAGGCTCGTCAGCAGCGAACCGCCCTGGGTGTCGAAGGCGGCCCGGAAGTTGTCCAGGCTGGGCGAGGTCGGCAGCAGCTGCGTGGCGGCGATGCTGGAGTGCGGCTGGAGCGCCGTGGAGATCATCCAGTACACCGGGAACAGCATCACGGCCAGGATCAGCAGGGCCAGTACGGTGGAGCGCCAACTCCGCCTCGCCCCCGGCGCCTTCGCCGCGGCCTTCACCCGTACCGGCTCCGTCACGGTCTCGGTCGTCGTCATCGTCGATCACTTCCCCTGACCGGCCTGGGCCCGGTTGACCCGCAGATACAGCACCGCGAACACGGCACTGACGAGGATGAGCACATTGCCCACCACGGCGCCCTGACCGAAGTCGAGCTGCATGAAGGACAGCTGGTACGTCATGGTGCCCAGCGTCTGGGTGGAGTCCGCCGGGCCGCCGCCGGTCAGCGCCAGGATCAGATCCAGCACCTTGACCGTCGACATGAAGCCCAGCACCAGCACCACCGTCACCACCGGACGCAGCATGGGCAGGGTGATGCTGCGGAACGTACGCCACGGGCCGGCGCCGTCCAGCGCCGCCGCCTCGTACACCTCCCGCGGGATCTCCTGGAGACCGCCGTACAGGATCACCATGTTGAAGGGGATGCCGATCCAGATGTTGACCAGCACCGCGGACAGCAGCGCCACGCTCGGGCTGGACAGCCACGGCACCCCGTCACCGGTCAGCCCCAGCGTCTTCAGGAAGCTGTTGAGGACGCCGTGGTCCTCGTCCATGATTCGCCGCCACACCACGGCCGACACCACCATCGGCACCAGCCACGGCAGCAGCAGCACCGCGCGCACCACACCGGAGAGCGGGAAACGCCGGGTGAAGAACACCGCGAGCGCCAGACCGATGGTGAACTGCCCGGCCAGCGAACCGATCGTGAACAGCACCGTCTGCCACAGCGCGTCGCCGAACAGCTCGTTGGAGAAGACCGCGCGCCAGTTGTCGAACCCGTTGAACGGCGCCTCACCCGTGAAATAGGTGGTGGGCGTGAACTCCTGGAAGCTCATCAGGATGTTCCGCACCAGCGGGAACCCGAAGAACGCCAGCAGATACAGCACCGCGGGCGCCACGAACAGCCACTGGTACAGCCGGCGCCGCCGGGCGGCCGAACGGGGCGCGCTCGGCACGGGACCCGTGTCCGTCCCGGCCGTCCCGCCCGCCGGGGTCGTCTCGGTCGTCGTCGTCATCCCGTCCTCACTCCCCGGCCTGCTGCGCGGCCCGGTTCAGCGCCTGTTCGGGGGTGGAGCGGCCGGTCAGCACGGACTGGAAGGCACCCGCGAGCGCGTCGCCCACCATCGGCCAGCGCGTCCCCACCTCGGCGGTCCGCGAACGCGCCGTGGCCACCAGATCGGCGAACGGCGCCAGTTTCGGATGCAGCTCCCGGTAGGCCTGCGCGGCGTCGGCGCGGGTCGGCACGTTGTTGACCCGCTCGCCCCACGCCAGCTGGTTCTCCTGCGAGTTGAGGCAGTTGAGGATCGCCCCGGCGTTGCGCTCCCGCTCGGGGTCGCTGTTCTTGGGCACCGTCATCACGGTGCCGCCGATCGGCGGCACCGGGTCCTGACCGGCCTGCGGCACCGGGATGGAGGCCACCGCCCAGTCCACCGCGTCCTGCGCGCTGAGCACCGGCACCTGCCAGGGCCCGTTCACCATCATCGCGGCCCGGCCGGAGACGAACTGGTCGTTCACGTCCTGCTGGTTCCAGTTGACGACCGACCGGGAGGCGGACCCGTCGTCCACCAGGTCCTTCCACAGCTGGAGCGCCTGCTGCCCGCCGGTGCCCTCGGCCAGCCGCGCCTCGTCGCCGCCGGCCGACCAGAAGAACGGCAGGAACTGGTACACGCCGTCCGCGTTGGGGCTGGCGCTGAACGCCATGCCGTAGGTGGTGCCGCCGGTCAGCTCCGCCGCCGTGCCGCGCAACTCCTCCCAGGTGGTGGGCGGCTCCAGTCCGGCCTCGGCCAGCAGGGTGGTGTTGTAGATCAGCGCCAGCGAGTTCACCGACCGGGCCACGCCGTACTGCACCCCGTCGTAGGAGCCCAGCGAGACGGCGCTGTCCGAGAAGCCCTGGGCGTCGAAGCCGGTCTCCGGGAGCGGGCGCAGCCCGCCCGTCTCGGCGAACTGGGACAGCTCGGAGCCGTCCAGTTCGAGGATGTCCGGCAGCGAGTCGGAGGACGCCATCCGCAGGGCCTTGGTGGCGACCTGGTCGGCGGGCACGCTGATCTGCTGGACGCGCAGCCCGAGCGGCTCGGCGCAGGCGTCGAAGAAGTCCTGGTTGGCGGAGTGCTCGGCGGTGTCGGTCGCGGAGTTGAGCACCGTGACCGTGCCGGGGTCCGGCTGTGCGGCACACGCCGTGAGCCCGGCGGCGACCGTGGCACCGGCGAGGGTGAGGGCGAGCGCGGAGACGGGTATGCGTCTGCGGGGTCGTGCCATGGGGTGTGTCTTCCATTCGCGACGTTGAGAAGGAAAGCCGGGGACGGCGGGCCGTGGCCCGGGCGCGGTCAGGGCGGCGGAATCACCGCCCCCTCGGCCATGACCGGGGTGATGAGCTGGTGCGACACCTCGGGCGCGGGCGCGACCGCGCCCGGGCGGGCGGCGATCGCCGCCACGGCCAGCTCCGCCACCGCGGCCGACATCCGGCCCACCGGCAGCTCGATCCGGGGGAAGCCCGCCAGGGCCGGCTCGTCCGGCAGCGTGCCGACCAGCACCACGCTCAGGTCCTCGGGCACCTTCAGGCCCAGCACGGCCAGCTCCCGCAGCAGTTCGGGCAGCAGGATCAGATGCTGCACCACCAGGGCGGTGGGCCGGGTGGCCGGGTCGGTCAGCAGCACCTCGCGCAGCCGCTTCGCCAGCACCTGCGGGTCGCCGCTGGACTGCTGGACGCGGACATCGGCGCCGGTGTGCGCGGCGGCGGCCCCGGCCCCGTCCAGACCGTGCATGGCGTAGCCGCGCCGTGCCTCGATCTCGTGGTCGGCGGAGGACAGGAACACGATCCGCCGGTGCCCGGCCGCGGCCGTCTCGCGCACCGCGAGGGAGACCGCCGCCTCCCAGTCGAGGTCCACCCACGGGACGTCGGCCTCGTCGTGCTCGCTGCCGTGCCCCAGCAGCGCGGTCGGGAACCGCAGCTCGCGCAGCGCGGCCACCCGGGGGTCCTGCACCTGGACGGCCATCAGCACGGCGGCGTCCGCCAGCCCGCTGCGGGCGATGCGGCGCAGCCCGCCGACCCCGTCCTGGTCGGTCATCATGAGGACGTCGTAGCCGTGGCCGCGCGCGGCGTCGCTGAACTCGATGGCGAACCGGCCGTCCATCGCCCGGTACTTGCCCGTCTCCCGGGGCACGGCCAGCACGATGACGTCGCTGCGGGCGCTGCGCAGGGCGCGGGCGCTGGCGCGCGGATGGTAGCCCAGCTCGCGGATGGCGGTGCGGACCGCGTTCTGGGTCTCCTCGGAGATCTTGCGGGAGCCGCTGAGCACATAGGAGACGGTGCTGGGCGCCACCCCCGCCCGTTCGGCGACATCCTTGATCGTTGCCATCCCGCTCCCTCACGGACTCCACCAACGCCGGCCGGTTCGAATCGATTCGTCGAATCGATTCGAAGCAGTGGCGAGATGCTAAGCGGCGGCGGGCGGTGCGGACAAGGGGTTCCGGAAAGATCTTTGACGTTCCGTGTTGTATCACGCCAGGTGCCCGCCCGGGACGCACGCGTGACGGCGCCCCGGCTCCCCCCGGGTCAGCCGCCCCTCCCTGCCGCCGGGAGGGCCGTCAGCCAGGCCGGGGCGCGCT
>NZ_JBHWJL010000203.1:0-9600 GCF_042731495.1 Streptomyces sp. NPDC059853 | reverse complement strand
CGTACATCGGTGTGATCCCGGAGAGCTTCGGGACGGCCAACCCGCTGTGGCTGGTGCTGCTGGCGCTGGTGATCTCCGCGCCGCTCAGCTACGTGCTGCTGCGCAGCCAGCGCGACGCCATGTCGGCGCAGCTCGCGCCGCGCGTGGACCGGGCCATGGGCAAACTGCGCGCGAACCAGGGCATGGAGGACGACGCGGATGACGCCGCTCGTTCGGCCTGAGGTGTCCGCCGCCCCGGACGTTCCCGGCGTACGCCGGTGTGAGCCAGGTCACGGTTTCCTGGTGCTACCGTGATGGACATGAACACAGCAGCCGCGCCGCGCCCCTTGCACGGGGTGCTCCTTGTCGCGCGCCTGCACATCGACCTGTGC
Source organism: Streptomyces sp. NPDC059853 (assembly GCF_042731495.1). Lineage (NCBI taxonomy): Bacteria > Bacillati > Actinomycetota > Actinomycetes > Kitasatosporales > Streptomycetaceae > Streptomyces > Streptomyces sp. NPDC059853. The sequence continues at coordinate 9,229 of NZ_JBHWJL010000203.1, read as the reverse complement.
CGCCGCCCCACCGCGGCCTGTCGTCGCTGACCCGCACGTCGCCGTACCCCTGGCCTTCCGGCCGTTTCACCGCGACTCTTCCCGTGCTGTGTCCCCTCAGGGCATTCCCCTGCCCTGACCCATGTCGAAAACTCACTCGCCGACCGGAGCGTGCCCGTGTCCTCCCCGTCCTCCCCGTCCGCCGCCCCCGACACCAGACGGAAGCTGTCCCTGCCGCCGTTCTGGGCCCAGATCCTCATCGGTCTCGCCGCCGGTGTGCTGCTCGGCTGGATAGCCCGCAACTGGGAGGTGGACTGGCTGGCCCGCACCCTGGACGAGATAGGCGGCCGGTTCGTCCAGCTGTTGCGGCTGGCCGTCGCCCCACTGGTGTTCTTCGCCATCGCCGTCTCCATCACCAACCTCCGCAAGGTCTCCAACGCCGCCCGGCTGGCCGGCCGCACCCTGCTGTGGTTCCTCATCACCTCGCTGGTCGCGGTGGCCATCGGCCTCTTCATCGGCCTGGTGACCAACCCGGGCTCCGGCTCCGCGCTCACCGCGGCGGACGGCCAGGCCCCCGAGAACTCCGGCTCCTGGCTGGACTTCCTCACCGGGATCATCCCCACCGACGTCATCACCCCCTTCACCGAGCTGAAGGTCCTCCAGATCGTCTTCCTCGCCGCCGCCGTCGGTATCGCCGCGCTCCAGCTCGGTGAGAAGGCCGCCCCGCTGGTGACCTTCGGCGAGACCGCGCTCGAACTGCTCCAGAAGGCGCTGTGGTGGATCATCCGCCTCGCGCCGCTGGGCACCCTGGGGCTGATCGGCCGCTCCATCAACAACTACGGCTGGGACCTGCTGGGCGACTACGCCACCTTCACCATCGACGTGTACGTGGGCTCCCTGCTGGTGCTGTTCGGCGTCTACCCGCTGCTGCTGCGCTTCGCCGCCGGTCTCAACCCGCTCCAGTTCTTCCGGGGCGCCTGGCCCGCCATCCAGCTGGCCTTCGTCTCCCGCTCCTCGGTGGGCACCCTGCCCGTCACCCAGCGCGTGACCGAGCGGCTCGGGGTGCCGAAGGAGTACACCTCCTTCGCCGTGCCGTTCGGCGCCACCACCAAGATGGACGGCTGCGCCGCGATCTACCCGGCGCTGGCCGCGATCTTCGTGGCGCAGATCTTCGACATCTCGCTGGGCATCCAGGACTACGTGCTGATCGCGTTCGTGTCGGTGATCGGTTCCGCCGCCACCGCCGGGCTCACCGGCGCCACCGTGATGACCACGCTGACCCTCTCCACGCTGGGCCTGCCCCTGGAGGGCGTGGGTCTGCTGCTGGCCATCGACCCGATCCTGGACATGATCCGCACCGCCGTGAACGTGGCGGGTCAGTCCGTGGTCCCGGTGATCGTCGCGGCGCGGGAGAAGATCCTGGACCGGGACGCGTACGACAGCGCCACCAGCTTCGACATCAACGAGGCGGAGCCCGGCAACGCCGCGCCGGCCGAGGTCCCGAAGCCGTCGGGTCCCTCGGGTTCGTCCGTCGCCACCGCCTAGCCGTAGCGCTCTCACCGATGGACCGAGCCCCGCTGGTTTTCCGGAACCAGCGGGGCTCGGTTTCTACGCACGGGCGGTGTCCGTCGCGTGTCCTCCACCACGTGCCTCATGGCGTAGCCGAGCGGGAGCACGGCGACCGGGTCGGGTTAACACTTGCGTTAATATGCGGCCCGTGGCTAATGGGAAGTGATCCTCGTCGCGGAGGTCGCGGCGTGGTTCGAGGCTCTGGCCGAGAGTGACTGGGCCAGCGCTGAACAGGTGGAAGACGCGATTGATCTCTTGGCCGCGACGGGGCCGACGCTCGGTCGCCCGCTGGTGGACCGGATCAAGGGAGCGGAGCAGCATCATCTGAAGGAGCTCAGGCCGGGGTCCGGTGGCGGCAGCGAGGTACGGATCCTGTTCGCGTTCGACCCGGTTCGCCGGGCGGTGCTGCTGGTCGCAGGGGGCAAGGCCGGGGACTGGCGGGGATGGTACGACAGCAACATCCCTCTGGCTGAGAAGCGTTACAGGGCGCACCTCGATGATCTGGAGACCAGGGAGTACGAATGAGTGACGCGGTCAGGTGGGAGGACGCGAAGCGCGCGGCCCGTGAGCGGCGCGAGGCCGCGGGGCTGCCGGTGCGCACGCCCGCGGAGAAGCGGGCGGCGATGGACAGGCTCGTCTCCGAGGTGCGTGCTTACAAGCTTGCGGAGATCCGGCGGGAGCAGGCGCTGACTCAGCGGGAGGTCGCGGCGTCCATGGGTGTCTCCGCTCCTCGTGTGTCGGCGATCGAGCACGGAATGCTCGACCGTGCCGAGCTGGCGACCCTGCGCTCCTATGTGGAGGCGCTGGGCGGGCGCCTTCGTGTGGTGGCGGATTTCGGTGATGCCGAGTACACGGTCGCCTGATGGGCGGTGCCGCGAAGAGTGGTGCGTCGCGGCCGTGTGCTGGAAACCGCGACGTGTGTCCGTGAAGTCGGTCGTGACCGTGGCCGGTCATGCCGTGGCCCGGTGACCGGCGCCGTGCGTCCCGTTCGTGCGGGGCGGGCGGCGCCGTTCGCATGGTCCCGGGGGTCAGCAGACGGCGGGTTTCACCCAGGAGCATTCGAGACCGGCTTCGGCCACCTCCTCCTGCCGTTCGGTGAGCGGCGCGATGACCGGTGGTGCGGCGGTACGGGTGTGGGGGCCGCCGTCCGCCGCGAGTGCGGCGACGATCGCGTCCTGTACCCGGGTCTGGCCCGACCCGAGGTGGTGGTTGATCATGATGCTGAACACCAGCTCCCGGCCGCCGGCCGTCGTCACATAGCCCGACAGCGCGGTGGCCCCGGTCAGCGTGCCGGTCTTGGCCCGCGCGTTGCCGGCCGCCGGGGTGCCGCACATGCGGCTGCGCAGGGTGCCGCCCTCCAGCCGGTCCGGTGCGCAGGCGATGGGCAGGGCGGCGTACCAGTGGCCGAACCACGGTTCGTCGCGTACCGCGTCGAGCAGTTCCGCGAAGTCGGCGGGGGCGATCATGTTCATCCGGGACAGCCCCGAGCCGTCCACCTGGGCGTAGCCGCCGGTGTCCAGGCCGAGCCGGGCGGCGTGGTCGGCGACGGCCGCCAGCCCGGCTGCCCAGCTGCCGGTGCCGGTGTCGGCGGCGCCGATCGCCTTCAGCAGCGCCTCGCCGTGCGGGTTGACGGAGAGTTTCAGGAACGGCACCAGGATCTCGGACAGCGGCATCGAGGTGTGCACGGCCACGGCCTGGGCCCCGGCCGGGACGGCCCGCCCGGTCACCGTGGACCCGGCCACCGTGACGCCGTGGGCGGCCAGCGCGTCGGCGAAGACGGCGGCGGTGTACGCGGTGGGGTCGGTGACGCTCAGCCAGGTGTCGGTGGGCCCGGCGCCGGCCGGGACGGTGCCGGTGACGGTGATGGTGTCCCGGCCGTGGGTGCGCCCGACGGTCAGGGTGTGCGGCCCGCCGGCGGCCACGGTCACGGCGCGGTTGTCGACGGTCAGCAGGTCGGGCGCCGGGTGCAGGGTGACCTCGGCCGGTGTGCCGGGCGCGGCGCCGGGGCCCGCGGTCACCCGGACGCTGCCGGAGTCGTAGTCGGTGTCGGGCGCCAGGGTGAGCGCGGAGACCGGGGCCGAGTAGGCGTACTGTTCGGCGTCCCAGCCCCAGGCACGGCCGAGTCCCGGTCCGGTGAAGAGGGTGTCGTCCGCGACGAGGTCGCCGGGGACGTGCGAGACGCCGGCGGCGGCCACCTCGGCGGCCAGGGCGTCGAGTTCCCCGGGCAGCAGGACGGGGTCGCCGGTGCCGCGCAGATAGAGGTCGCCGTCGCGGGTGCGCAGGACCTCGGTGCGGAAGCGGTGGTCGGGGCCGAGGATGTCGAGGGCGGCGGAGGCGGTCAGCAGCTTGGTGGTGGAGGCGGGCATCAGCCGGCGGTCGCCGTCGCGGTCGTAGAGGGTCCGGCCGGTGTCCGGGTCGCGCACCACCACCTGGGCGGTGGCGCCGGAGAGCAGCGGGTCGGCGAGGGCGGTGTCGATCGCGTCCGCGAACCCGGGCCGTCCGGTGTCCCCGGCGCCGGCCGTACCGGAGGACCACACCAGGCTCAGCCCGAGCACGGCGGCGAGCGGCAGCAGGAGCGTGCGATGAGGGCGCGTCATGCGCTGTCATCATGCCCATGGCAAGAGCTGAGTCAAGAGCGCCACCCCGGCCACGCCGGTACCCGTCCCCGCGCGGACGGGCGGACGGCGCTTGCCGCGCCGCGCGCCGGGACCGGATGATGGGGCGGCACGCGGCGAGTGGACCGGGGCGGCCGTACCCGCAAGTGGCCGGGGCCGCGGGCCGGTCGCCGGGTGGGCCGTCCGGGCGGGCGGCAGCGCGGCGGGCCCCACCGCCAGGAGGGAGACAGCCGCACAGCCGTGATCACGCCGACCTTGCCCCGTCCTTGGGCGGATGTGTGCCGGTACGACCGCCGCTCCGCCGGACAAAGCCGTGGCGGTCCGGTGAAGGAGCCGGTCAGGGGCCCGCGCGGGCGGGCAGAATCCCCGGGAACCGCCGCACCGTGCCGGGAGTGCCCATGACGCCACCGCAAGACCCCCTCGCACCACCGCCCCCCGTCACCCGCCCCCGGCTGCGCCGCGCCCACGGCGCCGTGCTGGAGGCGTCGCTGCCCGCGCTCGTGCCCGCCGTCGAACAGGGCAGCCTCGCCGACATCCCGTTCGTCAACGCCCAGCAGGCCCCCGACGCCGTCGCGTTCAGCCGCAAGCACCGCGACGGCACCTGGTACGACGTCACCTGCGCCCAGTTCGCCGGGGAGGTCCTCGCCGTCGCCAAGGGCCTCATCGCCCACGGGCTCGCCCCCGGCGACCGGCTCGCCATCATGTCCCGCACCCGGTACGAGTGGACCCTCCTCGACTTCGCCGCCTGGGCCGCCGGGCTCATCACCGTGCCCGTCCACCCCTCCGCCACCGCCCGCCAGGTCAGCTGGATCCTGCGGGACGCCGGGGCCCGGGCCTGCGCCGTCGAGGGGGTGGAGGAGGCGCGGACCCTCACCGCCATCCGCGGCGAACTGCCGCACCTGGAACACCTGTGGCAGCTCACCGCCATCCACGGCAACGAGTCCAGCGCCATCGGCCAGATCTCCGCCGCCGGCCGCGGACTGCCGCACTCCGCCGTCGCCGAACGCCGCCGGCTCCTCACCCCCGGCCACATCGCCACCCTCACCCACACCTCCGGCACCGTCGCCCTGCCGCAGGGCTGCGTCCTCACCCACGCCCATCTCTTCACCAAGATCGACAACACGATCGAACTGCTCTACCCCGTCTACCGCTCCCTCACCGACCGGCCCGCCGCCACCCTGCTCACCCTGCCGCCGGCCCACGCCCTGGGCCGCACCGTCGCGCTGGGCTGCGTACGGGCCCGGATCCGGCTGGGCCACGCGTCCGCCGACGGCGACGTGCTGCCGGACCTGGCCGGCTTCCGGCCCACCTTCCTGGTCACCACCCCCCGGCTGCTGGAACGCGTCCACCACACCACCCGGGCCGCCGCCGAAGACGCGGGCCGGGGCGCCGCGTTCGACCGGGCCGCCGCGCTCGCCCGGCGCATCGGCGCCGCCGTCGCCGCGGAACAGCACGGCACCGGCGACGGCCCGGGGCTCAGCCTGCGCGCCGGCCGTTCGCTGTACGAGGCCGGCGTCTACCGGCGGGTGCGCGAGGCGCTGGGCGGCGAGGTCCGCCACGTGCTGTGCGGCGGCGCCCCGCTCAGCCGCTCGCTGGCCACCTTCTACGAGGGCGTCGGGATCCCGGTGCACGAGAGCTACGGCCTCACCGAGACCGCCGCCGGTGCCGTCCTCGCCCCGCCGCACGCCCCGCGGCTCGGCACGGTGGGCTGGCCGCTGCCCGGTACGGCGGTGCGCATCGCCGAGGACGGCGAGATCCTGCTGCGCGGCGGACAGATATGCAGCGGCTACTGGGACTCCCGCACCCGCAGCATCCGCCCCGTCACCGGCTCCGGCGGCTGGCTGCCCACCGGTGACCTCGGCGCGCTGGACGAGGACGGCTATCTCACCGTGCACGGCCGCAAACAGGATCTGATCACCCTGGCGGACGGCGCCCGCTTCTCCCCCGGGCCACTGGAGGAGGCGATCCGCGCCGACCCGCTGATCGGCCACTGCGTGGTCGCGGGCGAGGGCCGCCCCTATCTCACCGCGCTGCTCACCCTCGACCCCGAAGGGCTCGCCCGGTGGCTGCGCGCGGCCGGGCGCCGACCGGCGTCGGCCGAGCGGATGGCCGAGGACCCCGAACTGCTGCGCCACCTCCAGCGGGTGATCGACGAGGCGGGCCGCGTCCACCGGTTCCACCTGCTGCCCCGCCCGTTCACGGTGGCCTCCGGCTATCTGACCCCGGCCGGCACGCTGCGCCGCACGGCGGTGCTGCGCGATCACACGCAGCAGATCGAGAGCCTGTACCGCGGGGGCCGGTGAGCCGGGCCGGGGGAGAATTCAGCTAAGAGCGTAGGTCCCGGCGGCGCACCGTGCGCAGTCCGCACGCCTCCCCGAGGGTGTCGCCCTCCTCCGCGAGCACCATCAGGACGAAGTAAAGGTAACCGGTGACCCAACGCCGCACCGCGCGCGGGAAACGCGGGCGCCCGGCGTCGGTCACCCGGACCACCCGCAGGCCCCACAGCAGTTTTCCGAGGCTCGCCCGAAAGAGCAGGACGAGAATCACATGATTGGCGCAGGAGAGGGCCAGCACGGTGAGGACCGGCGCGAGGAATTCACCGGCTCCACCGGTATCCGGGAACAATCCGCGGGACAGCGCCAGCCCCGCCCCCAGCGCGAAAAGGACATCGGTGAACACCGCCGCCATCAGCCGCAGGGTGCCCGCTTCCGGAGGCGGCGCGGGCGGGCCGGTTCGCTTTATCTGTCGCACGCATGACAGAGACGCGGTGGCCCAGCCCCCGGTTCTGCGCAAAGGCAGGAGCCCCCGCGGCGGGCGGGGGCTCCTTGGGTACTGCGTTCGACGCCGAGAGGCGACGGATCAGGCCGGGGTGACGTTCTCGGCCTGCGGGCCCTTCGGGCCCTGGGTGACGTCGAAGGTCACCTGCTGGCTCTCCTCAAGCGAGCGGAAGCCAGAGGCGTTGATGGCGGAGTAGTGGACGAAGACATCGGGGCCGCCGCCGTCCTGGGCAATGAAGCCGAAGCCCTTCTCGGCGTTGAACCACTTGACGGTTCCGGTAGCCATAAGCCCTCCCTGGGCCTATAAGGGTCGCCCTGCTCCAGAACCTGCAAGAAGTCTGAAAACGACGAAAGCCCGCGGTTACATGCTCCGCAGGCTCGTACTGCAAGGGAAACCAAACTGCAACTTGCTGCGAGCGTAGCACGCTGTGTGCACGACCGGAAGGATGGAAGTCCCCCGTCGGGGGGAATCGCAACTGGCGGCCGGCTCGCATGACACCAGGCGTACCCTCACAGGGGTGAGTACACACCCCCGGACCCGTCCCCGAGTCGGGCACATTCAGTTTCTGAACTGTCTCCCCCTGTACTGGGGCCTGGCGAGGACCGGCACGCTGCTGGACCTGGAACTCACCAAGGACACGCCCGAGAAGCTGAGCGAACGCCTGGTCGCCGGCGAACTCGACATCGGCCCCGTCACCCTCGTCGAATATCTGCGGCACGCGGACGAACTCGTCGCCCTCCCCGACATCGCCGTCGGCTGCGACGGCCCGGTGATGTCCTGCGTGATCGTCTCCCAGGTGCCGCTGGAGCGCCTGGACGGGGCGCGGGTGGCGCTCGGTTCCACCTCGCGCACCTCCGTGCGCCTGGCCCGGCTGCTGCTCGCCGAGCAGTACGGCGTCAGCCCCGACTACTACACCTGCCCGCCCGACCTCGGGCTGATGATGCAGGAGGCGGACGCCGCCGTCCTCATCGGGGACGCCGCGCTGCGCGCCGCCCTGCACGACGCGCCCCGGCTCGGCCTCCAGGTGCACGACCTGGGGCAGATGTGGCACGAGTGGACCGGGCTGCCGTTCGTGTTCGCCGTGTGGGCGGTGCGCCCGGACTACCTGGAGCGCGAGGAGGCGACGGTGCGCGAGGTGCACCGGGCGTTCCTCGCCTCCCGCGATCTGTCGCTGGCCGAGGTCTCCAAGGTCGCCGAGCAGGCCGCCCGCTGGGAGGCCTTCGACGCCACCGTGCTGGAACGGTACTTCACCACCCTGGACTTCCGGTTCGGCGAACGGCAGCTGGGCGGGGCCCGCGAGTTCGCCCGCCGGATCGGCTTCACCGGGGCCGACCGGGTACGGCTGCTGCCGCCCGGCTGACGGAGGGGATGACGTTGGAGCCGCTGACCCACGAGGATCCGCCGTCCGTGGGCGGGTACCGGCTGCTGCGCCGGCTCGGCCGGGGCGGCATGGGCCGGGTGTACCTGGGCCGCAGCGCCGGAGGCCGTACGGTCGCGGTGAAGGTGGTGCACCGGCAGTTCGCGGCCGACGAGCAGTTCCGCGCCCGGTTCGCGCGCGAAGTGGCGGCGGCCCGGCTGGTCGGCGGCTCCGGCGCGTACACCGCCCCGGTGCTCGACGCCGACCCGGACGCCGAACTGCCCTGGGTGGCCACCGGCTACGTCGCCGGGCCCGATCTGCGACGCACCGTCGCCGAGGGCGGGCCGCTGCCGGCCGCCACGGTACGGGCGCTGGGCGCGGGACTGGCCGAGGCGCTGGCGGCGGTGCACGGGCACGGCCTGGTGCACCGGGACGTCAAACCCTCCAACGTGCTCCTCGCGGTGGACGGCCCCCGGCTGATCGACTTCGGGATCGCGCGGGCGGCGGACGCGGCGGGCGAACTCACCGCCACCGGTGTCTCGCTCGGCTCGCCCGCCTACATGTCGCCCGAACAGGTGCTGGGCGCGGGGGCCGGACGGCCCGGAGCGCCGGGCCCGGCCACCGATGTGTTCTCGCTCGGCTCCGTGCTGGTGTACGCGGCGGGCGGCCGGCCGCCGTTCCCCGGCGAGTCCCTGACCCAGGTGCTGTACCAGGTGGTGCACCAGGCGCCCGAGCTGACCGGGGTGCCGGCCGAACTGCGCGGGCTGGCCGCCGCGATGCTCGCCAAGGACCCGGCGGCCCGCCCGCCGCTCGCGGAGGTCGTGCGGGCGCTGGCCGGGGAGGGCGGCGCCGGTCCGCTGATCCGGGCCGGCTGGCTGCCGCCCGAGGTGGTCGAGGGGATCGGCCGCCGGGCCACCGCGCTGCTGGATCT
>NZ_JBHWJL010000202.1:0-9687 GCF_042731495.1 Streptomyces sp. NPDC059853 | reverse complement strand
GTACCGCCCCGGGGTGGTGCCGAACTCCCGGGCGACGGCGTGCGAGAGCGCGTACGGGCTGCCGTAGCCGACGTGGCCGGCGACGGCGGCCAGGGTGTCGGTGGTGTCGCGGAGCCGGGTGGCGGCGAGGATCAGCCGCCACCAGGTGAGGTAGCCCATCGGGGGACGGCCGACCAGGGCGGTGAACCGGCGCGTCAGGGTGGCCCGGGAGACACCCGCCTCCCGGGCCAGGCGCTCGGTGCTCCACGGCGCGGCCGGGTCGGCGTGCAGCGCCCGCAGGGCGGCGGCCGTCACCGGGTCGCCCAGGGCGCGGGGCCACCGGTCGCCGGTGGCCTCGGTCAGCCAGGCGCGGACCAGGTAAATGAGCAGGAGATCGAGCAGGTGCGGCAGGGCGGCGCAGGAGCCGGGCCGCCGCGTGTCCAGTTCACCGGCGAGGAGGTCGATGGCGGCGCGCAGTTCCGGGTGTCCGCCCACCCGGCCGGGCAGGTGGACGACGTCCGGCAGTTCCCGCAGGAGCGGATGCAGACCGGAGCAGTCGAGCCAGTACGTGCCGCACAGCAGTTCCGTCCCGCCGTCACCGGAGCCGGGGCGGACGGGCCCGGTGGCCGGTTCCGCCGTCGCGAGCCACCGTGCGAAGGGCATCGCCGCGGTGCGCGGGCCGGCCGCCGTGCCGGTGATCACGTGGCCGGTGCCGTGCGGCAGCAGCACCGCGTCGCCCGCACCGAGTTGCACCGGGGCCCCGCCGTCGGGCAGCAGCCGGCAACCGCCGCTCAGCACCACGTAGCAGGCCGCGCCGTCGTACGGCTCGGACCGCGCGCTCCAGGCACCGGCCGCCCGCACCCGGTGGGAGGACGGGTGCCCCAGGTGGACAGCGGAGATCGCGTCGCTCACCACATCCATCGGCGCAGGATATCCACCCACCGCATCCGTGAGCCGGACGCGTATCCGGTTGAGCCGCTGACGCATGGAGTGTGTCATCCGGCGTTCCTAGGCTCGGAGCATGACAGAGGACAGCGGATGGGTGGAGAGCATGACGCTGGGCGAGGTGGAGGTGATCCGGATCGTCGAGTGGCACCGGCCGTTCGCCCCGGCCACCGGCCTCGTGCCGGGGGCCGGGGCCGGGGTGTGGCGGGAGAACGCCCACTGGCTGGCGCCCGACCACTGGGATCCGGTCAGCGGCCGGGCGGTGCTCGCGCTCCAGACCTGGGTGCTGCGCGGCGCCGGGCTGACCGTCGTGGTGGACACCGGGGCGGGGAACGGACGCGAGCGGCCGGGGATGCCCCCGTTCCACCGGTGCGCGGGCGACTTCCCCGCACTGCTGGCGCGGGCCGGGGTGCGCCCGCGCGACGTCGATGTCGTCGTCAACACGCATCTGCATGTCGATCACGTCGGCTGGAACACGGTCGAGCGGGACGGGGAGTGGGTTCCGATGTTCCCGCGCGCCCGGTATCTCCTGCCGGCCGCCGATGACGCCCACTTCGGGCCGGCCAACGGGTACGGGCGGGGGCGCGATCCGGCGGACCGGCTGGTCTACGAGGACAGCGTCGCACCGCTGCACCGGGCGGGGGTGGTGGAGCTGTGGGAGGGGAGCCACCGGATCGACGCCCGGCTCACCCTGGAGTCGGTCCCCGGCCACACCCCCGGATCGTCCGTGCTGCGGCTCGTCTCCGGGGGCGCCCGGGCGGTGTTCGTGGGCGATCTGGTGCACAGCCCGGTGCAGATCCTGCGGCCGGACGCCAACAGCGGTGCCTGCCTGGATCCGGTACGGGCGGTGGCCGGCCGCCGCCGTGTCCTGGAGCGGGCGGCCGGCACCGGGGAGTTGCTGATACCGGCGCACTTCGGCGGTCCTGGCGCCGTGGAGGTGCGCCGGGCGCCCGGCGGCGGCTTCGCTCTCGGCCCCTGGGCCGGCGGCTGGTCCGCGGTACGGGCGCCCGGCGCCGGTGCCGGTGCCGGTGCCGGTGCCGGTTAGGGCAGCAGCGGTTCGAAGTCCCAGTGCACGCGGGAGCGGGAGCGGGCCGCCACCGTGTGCGTGTGGTGGGTGCCGAGCGAGGCGATCAGCCCGTTCAGGGCCGCCTCCTCCACCTGGTCCGCCTCCTGCCGGTGGCGCAGCCCGCGCAGGTCGGAGGCGAGGGCCAGCTGGCAGGTGAGGGTGAGCGGGTGCTCGCGGCCGAGCGCGGCGACGGCCCTGCGGACGTTGTCCCGGCTCAGCTCGGCGGCCCGCTCCAGGTCGTCCTCCAGATTGCGGCCCACGGCCGCGTTCAGCGCGATGCCCAGCGTCCAGGGGTGGTCGGGGCCCAGGGCGGCCGTCATCTCCTCCAGACCGCGCTCGGTGAGCCACTGCGCCTCGCGCCGCTCCCCCACCACCCGCAGCACCAGCGCGTGGTTGGCGCTCGCGCCGATGGTGTACGGGTGCCGGTCGCCCAGCAGCCGGCGGTAGCTGTCCAGCGCCCACTCGCCGACATCGCGCGCCTGGTCGAGGTCGCCCGACTCGCGCTGCACGAAGGAGAAGTCGGTGGCGACCTGCAGATGCAGCGGCGCCTCCTCGCCCAGCACCGCCTCGGTGCGCTCCAGCAGCCGGGACAGCAGCGCCCGGGCGCCGGCCCGGTCGCCGGTGCGGTGCTGGCACAGCGCCAGGTTCAGCTCGGCGGTGAGGGTGCGCGGATTGTCCGGGCCCAGCACCAGCCGGTGCGACTCGACGCTGCGTTCCTGGAGGGACAGCGCCTCCTCGTAGCGGCCCAGCAGCCGCAGGTCCAGGGCGCAGTTCAGCTCGGAGGAGAGCGTCCAGGGGTTGCGGGAGCGCAGCACCTCGCGGCGCATCTCCAGGGTCTTGCGGTCGAGTTCGAGCGCTTCGGCGTAGCGGCCGAGCAGCCGCAGCGTGGCGGCGATGTTGTTGCGGGTGTTGAGGGTGCGCACATCCCCGTCGCCGACCAGTTCCTGGTACAGCTCCAGGGCGCGCCGGTCCTGGAGCAGCGCCTCCTCGTAACGGCCCAGGCCCCGCAGATCGGCGGCGAGTCCGCCGTGCGCGCGCACCACCACCAGGTCCTTGGGGCCGCGGACGGCGCCCAGCTTGTCGATGATCTCCCGGTTCATCCGCTCGGTGCGGGTGTACGCGCCGACCGCGCGCAGCAGCGTGGTGTGCTGCGAGGCCAGCTCCCACAGCAGCGGGTCGTCCTCGCCGTACACCTCGCGCCAGGCGGCGTCCGTGGCCTCGGCGAGCTGGATGCCGGCGCGGTACTCGCCGGAGCGGTACAGGTAGGTGAGGGAGTTGAAGACGAGCCGGCGGGTCTCGGGGTGGGTGCTGCGCAGCGCGCCCGACGCCTCCAGGTGCGGGACGAGTTCGGCGTACCGCGACCACAGCCGGGTGTCGTCGGGGCGGCGCGGGTCGGCGGCGGCCAGGGCGCGGCGCACCACCCGGGAGAAGGTGTCGCTGTCGGCCTCGGACATGCCGGCGCGCACCGCCTGGTGGACCATGCGGTGCAGATGGACGGTCTCGGTGTCGGGCACCGGTCCGTCCTGGCCGTGCCGGCCGCCGCCCTCGCTGTCGCCGGGGTCGTCGGGGCGGATGACGGAGTACTGCACCAGCTTGCTGAGGGCGGCGTTCCACAGCAGCGGGTTGTCGATGAGGTGGGCGAGGCGTTCGGGCAGATCGCGGGCGGGGACGTCGCGCAGCAGCCGCAGCGGTACCGGCCCCGGCGCGAACCAGGCGCACAGCCGCAGCAGGTCCACGGCGGCGGGCTCGGTCTCGCGCAGCCGGTTCAGCACTATCGAGAACGCCGTCAGATACGTCATCGGGAAGGCCGTCGAGACGCGCAGGCCCATCTCGATGTCGGCGCCGGAGCGCAGCAGGTCGATGTACTCGGTGACCGGCATCGGCGAGTCGGAGAGGGCACCGGCGGTCTGGTCGAGGGCGAGCGGCAGGTCTTCCAGGGCCTCGGCGAGCGCGTCGGCCTCGGTGGCGGTGAGCCGGCGGGCGCGGCGGCGGACGAAGGCGATGGATTCCTCGCGGTCGTAGACCGGGACCTCCCACAGGACGGTGTTGTGCTCGCCCCACCCGTGGTTCTGGGAGGTGATGAGCACATGCCCGGTGCCGGTGGGCACCAGGTCGGCGATCGCGCCCGGGTCGTCCGCGCCGTCCAGCACCAGCAGCCAGCGCGCGTACGGGTCGCCGCGGCGCAGCGCGTCCCGGACGGCGCGCAGCCGTTCGCCGTACTCGATGCCGGTGGTGAGGCCGAGCGCCGGGGCGAGTTCGGCCAGGCGCTGGCGGAGGGTGCCGCGGGCGTCGGCCGGGACCCACCACACGACGTCGTAGGCGGAGCCGAAGCGGTGCACGTACTCGGCGGCGACCTGGGTCTTGCCGACGCCCGACATGCCGAGCAGGGTGACCACGGCGGTGCCGGGGTCGGCCTCGGACAGCCGCTGGTAGACGGTCTGGAGGGTGGACTCGCGGCCGGTGAAGCGGATGTTGCGGCGCGGGACGCCGCCCCACACGCGTGGCTGGTCGTAGGGGAAGCGGGCGCCGGAGCGCAGGCCGATGGTGGTGGAGGAGTCGGCCTCCTGGTGATCCAGGCCGAGCAGGCGGAGGAGGCGGCGGTGCGCCTCGCGGGCGCCGACACCCCACAGTTCGGCGGCGCCGCCGAACGCCGCGACGGCGGGCGGCAGTGCGGCGGAGGTGACGGAGACGGCGGCGAATCTGCGCTGGTTGGGGGCCACCACGGCGCGCAGTGCCTGGTTCCACTCGTCGGTGGAGCGCGGCCCCATCTGGAAGTACCAGTCGCTGAGGATCACCAGCACCCGGCCGTCGGTGAGGAGCAGGTCGCTGAGGGCTTCCACCAGCGGGATCTCGGTGGGCGGGTCCCAGCGCTGGAGGGCGACGTCGCAGCCGTGCTGCTCCAGCCGGTCGGCGATCCAGGTGGCCCAGGGCCGGTTGAACCCGGCGAAGCTGATGGTGATCTTCTGCCGCTCGGCGGGTGTGGTCCTGCGCAGTCCGGCCATCCGACAGTTCCCCTTCGTTGTGGAACGGACCCCCGTACCGCGCCTTCTCCCCTGGCGGCCCGTCAGATGCTTGTGGTGTTCAGGCTAACCGCTACGGCCTGTCAGGGCGGGTGATGGCGGTGCCACAGCGAGCGTGCCGTGTCGACGTAGGCGGCGGCCCGCACCCGGTGTTCGGGGGGCGGCGGGTGGTCGGCGAGCCGGGAGTGACGGGCCGTCATGGCCTTGACGAAGGCGCGCCCGGCGTCGGTGAGGGGGCGTGCGCCGCGCAGGGCGGGGAGGACGGCGCCGACCTGGGCGGCGCACCGGGCGTGGGCGGCCCAGGCGTCGTCCCGGGCGAGGGGGTCCGCCAGGGTGAGGGCGAGGCGCTGCCAGAGGGCGGCGAGGGCGAGGTGCGCGTAGGCGCCGTGCAGCAGGCCGTCGAAGGGGCGCGGGTCGGGGCGCCAGGGAGCCCAGTGGCGGGGGGTGGTGTCGGCGGTGTGCAGGGGGAGCAGATCGTGCAGGGCGGCGAGTTTGGCGTGCTGGAGTTCGTGGACGAGTCCGGCGGCGAAGAGTTCGGGGCTGGGCGGGGTGCTGGCGAGGACCGCGCCGAACGCCCCGTCACGGGTGTGGCTGGTGTGGCGCCCGGTGGCGGTGGGGCCGGGGAGCGGGACGACGCAGTCCAGCAGGGCCAGTTCGGCGGCCCGGGCGGCGCCGCCCAGCCGCAGCAGGGGCAGCGCCCGGCGCCACAGGGCACGCCAGTGGGCGCGCTGGTGCGGGGGCCCGGCGGGGGTGGCGGCGCCGGGGGTGGCGCGGCAGGGGTCGAGGTCGTCCAGCAGGACGGGGCGCGGGCCGCCGGCCAGGGTGGGCAGCGGGGACCAGCGCGGATCACGGGAGAACCAGTGGCCTGCCGCGCTGCGGTGCAGTTCGGCGGCGGGCCCGCCGGCCGGGCGGATGACGAGCCGGTCGCCGCTGCCGTGCAGTTCGGCCGCGCGGGCCGGCCCGGTGTGGCGCAGCAGCCCCAGGGTGGGCAGCGCGATGCCGTCCCGGTGCGGGGTGACGCGGGTGCGGAAGCCGAGCCCGGCGCGGGCGGCGGCCGCGGCGGCGACCGGGCCGAGGTGGCCGATGTCGCGGTGGACGGGGGCGCCCCGGTCGAGCTGGCGGACGCAGGTCTCGGCCCACGGTCCGGTGAGCGGATAGAACATCACCCGGCGCGCCTGCCCGGGCGCCGCCCGGTCGGCGGCCTCCAGCAGCGCCCCGTGCTCACGGGCGGCGGCCCGCTGCGGGGGCGGCAGCCCACCGGAGTCCAGTGCGTCGAGCAGCACCCGGAACAGCAGCAGCCGCCGGGTGTGCGCCCCGTCGGCGAGTACGCCGAGCGCACCGGCCCCGGCCTCGGTGCTGCCCAGCTCCCACACCTCCGCCTCGGAGAGCACCGCACCCGCCACACTCACCACCCCACCCGCCGGGCCGCGGGCCGTCCCGGGGCGGGCCGGGCGCGGGGCGCGCGCGGGACGGGCCGGGGCGCGCGGTGGCCGGCCGGTGGGAACGGCCGGGGTGCGGCGTGCCGGCCGGGGGCGCCGGGGGTGGCGGACGGGGTCGGCCCGCTCAAGCGGGCACCGCCGCGGCGGCGAGCCGGTGGGCGATGTGGTGCAGGAGGCGTCGCAGATCGGCGCAGTACACCGAGGGGTTGCGGAAGCCCTCGCCCGCCCGGTAGCGGTGGGCGTAGTTGCCGCCGCCGCAGACCTCGGCCAGGGGGCAGGCCAGGCAGGTGTCGCTGAGCGCGGCGCGGCCCGCCTGGCGGGCGGCGATGCCGGGGTGGGACAGGGCGGCGTCCAGCGGGTGGCGGTGGATGTCCAGGCCGGTGGCGGCGGCGCCCTCGTAGGCGGTCTTGAGCGCGTCCAGCTGCTCGATGGCACCGTCGGTCTCGATCACCACCGCGCTGACCGGGCGCAGTCCCAGCGCCTCGGTGGCGGCCGGGGCCCCGAGCAGCAGGGCGATCGCCTCCTGGAACAGCCGGATCCGGGTCCGGCGCCGCCCGGCGTCCCACCACAGGTCGAACACGGTGGCCAGCCAGTCGCCGTACGGGGCTGCCGCGTCGTCCGCCGGGCGGCCGGGCGGCGGCTCCGTCCAGGTGCCGTGCGGCAGCAGGAAGTTGACGGCGGGCGGGTCGAGGGCGAGCAGCGAGCCGTAGACCCGCTCCGGGTCGGTGGCCGGGTCGACGACGCACAGCACGCCGCCGTACAGGTGCCGGTACGGGCCGGCCAGCAGGGCGGCGGCACGGCGGATGCCGGGCCAGGCGGGGCGCCCGGCGTGGTCCGTGCGCCGCGCGTTGTGCTCGGCGAGCCCGCCGTCCAGGGACAGGCCGACCCGGATCCCGGCGGGCGCCAGTTCCCGCAGCCGCTCCCCGGTCAGCAGCGTGCCGTTGGTCTGCACCCCGGCGCGTACCGTGCAGCCGTCCGGCACCAGCTCCCGCACCCGGGCCACGAACCCGGCCAGCGTGGCGGTCCCGGCCAGCAGCGGCTCGCCGCCGTGCAGCACCACGGAGATCTCCGGCAGCCGGTGCGCCGCGGCGTGCTCGGCGATGCGTGACGCCGCCCGCTCCAGCACCCGGGGCGAGGCGGTCACCGGCTGCCGCCGCCAGCCGCCGTCGGCCGCGAAGTACATGTAGCAGTAGCGGCACGCCAGGTTGCACCGGCTGTGGATCTTCACCACGAACTGGTCGAAGGGCACCGGACGTACCGTGTCGGCGGCGAATCCGGTCAGCGGCCACGGCTCGAACCCGTCCGGTTCCCGGCCCACCGGGGCCGAAATCCGCTGGTTCACGCGCTCCCTCCGGACTCGTCGCCGGGCGCGAACTCGTCGAAGGTCCACAAGGTCACCGCCGGCCGGCCGCTCACCCGGGCCCGCAGCTCGTCCAGTACCTCGCTGAGCACCGGATGGTCGAGGGCGCGCAGGTCGGACAGGCCGAGCGTGAGCAGATCGGGGAGTTCGGGCAGCCCGGTGGCACCGGCTGTCTTGTCGGAGCACATCGTCGTCCCACCACTTCTGTGCGGTCATCCGCCCGGTCGACCCACGTCGGTCCCCCTCGTCGACCGGCCCATCCCAGATGCCCGCGCTCACGTCCAGGGAAACGTCAGCTCCGCGAGCGCCCGGGCGCTGTGCTCCCCCGCCTCCTGCCCGTTCGGCAGCCGCCGCCACTGCTCCAGGGCGGCCCGGAACGCGTCCTGCGCGGCGCGCGGCCGGCCCGCCGCCCGGTACACCGTGCCGCGCTGGTGCTGCGCGGTGGCCGCCAGCCGGATCGGCGCGGCCGCCCGTTCCGGGGCGGCGCCCGGCTCGGCCCGCAACGCCTCGGCCGCCGCCCGCCGGTACGCCTCCGCCGCCTGCTCGGGGCGCTCCGGGCTGCCGCTGTGCCCGTAGATGTGCCGGTGCGCCTCGCCCAGTTCGTACCAGCCCCAGGCCCGGGTCATCGCCTCCTGCGCGCCGTGCGCCGCGAGCGAGAACAGATGCTCGGCCTCGCGCAGGTCCACCAGGTCCACCGACGCCCGGTAGCGGGCCATCAGGGCCCGGCCCAGCATCAGCAGCCGCTTGGGGAGCCGCGGATCACCGGCCGGGGTCTCCATCCGGCAGTCCCGCAGCACCCGGATGGCCTGCCCGGTGTACGCGCCGCCCTCCGGCAGGGCCGACCGCTCCAGCAGCACCTGGCCCCACTCGGCGATCAGATCGCTGTAGTCCGGCCGGTCGCGCGGCACCGCTCTGGCCGCCTCCGCGAACCAGTGCGCCGCCTGCTCCAGATCGCCCGCCCCGCCCTGCGCCCGGTAGCGGCGCACGCTCAGCCGCCCGGCGCGTACCAGGGCCGCCGCCCGCTGCCGCCGGTCGTCCGTCAGCTGCCGGGCGAGCGTGATGTGCTTGTCGGCCTCCTGCCAGCGGCTCGCGGTCAGCAGCAGCGCGTCGACCAGCTGGAGTTCGGTCCGCACCCGGGCGGGCACCGGCGCCGACTCGGCACGCTGGGCCGCCCCGCCGCGCTCCAGCGACCGCGCCGCCTGCTCGGCGTACACGGCGGCGGCCTCCGTGCGCTCCTCGTCGGCCGCCGCCCCGGCCAGCCGCAGCAGCACCCGGCCGTGCGCCAGGGCGAGCCCGCTGGGCTCGGCCTCGTCCGGCGGCCAGGCGTCCGCGATCGCCTCCAGCATGCCCACGCACTCCTGGAGCAGCCCCGCGTCGTGCCCCAGCCGCCACTGCTCCTCCAGCACCCGCACCCGTTCCAGCGCGATGCCCAGTGCCTCGGCGGGCGGCAGCCCCGGGGTCGCGCACACGGCGGCGAACTCCCGGTCGGCGCTGCGCCACAGCTCCAGCGCGGCCCGCTCGTCCCCGGCCTCGCGGCGCTCCCCCGCGGCGGCGTGCAGCACCCGGGCCAGCACCGTGCGGGCGGGCAGCGAATCCAGGTGGGAGGCGGCGGTGCGGGCGGCGCGCAGCGCGCGTTCCAGCAGGTCGGCCTCGCCCTGCTGGCGCCACAGCCGCAGCAGCTGGGTGGCGAGTTCGGCGTAGAGGGCGGGGTCGGTGGAGCGGCCGTCCAGCCACTGCTGGTCGGTGGCCCGCTCCAGCTGCCACACCGCGTCCAGCAGGTGCTGGAGGGCGCCGTCGTCCTCGAACCGCCGGGTCAGGTCCCGGGAGCGGCGCAGCGCGTCGGAGACCGCCGGGGGTGTCTCCGGGGCCGGGGTGCCC
>NZ_JBHWJL010000201.1:253-9724 GCF_042731495.1 Streptomyces sp. NPDC059853 | reverse complement strand
GCCGGGGGGTGGGGGGGCCGGGGGCGGCGGCCGGGTGCCGGGGCGGTCAGCCGGCGGTGGGGGCGGCGTCCTTGGCCGCCTCCTCCTGCCGGGCCTCCTCGGCGAGCCGCTGGGTGGCGTTGGTGGTCTTCAGGGTCTTCTCCTTGATGAAGAGCACCGTGATCAGCGCCAGGACGGCGAACGGGGTGGCGATCAGGAAGAGATCACCGGTCGCCGAGCCGTAGGCGCCCTGGACGAGTTCGCGGGCCTCGTCGGGCAGCTGGGAGATGTCCGGCACCGCGTGCGCGTCGCCGCCCCCGGCGTCGAAGCCGCCGAGCTGGCTCGCCACCCGGTTGGCCAGCACCGCGCCGAGGACGGAGGTGCCGATGGTGCCGCCCATGCTGCGGAAGAACGACAGCACGGAGGTGGCGCTGCCCAGTTCGGCGGCGGGCACGTCGTTCTGGGCCGCGAGCACCAGGTTCTGCATCAGCAGGCCGACGCCGACGCCCAGCAGCGCCATGTAGAGGCTGAGCAGGCCGAAGCCGGTGTCGGCGCTGATGGTGGCGAGCAGTCCGAGCCCCGCGGTCATGGTGATACCGCCGGCGACCAGGTAGATCTTCCACCGCCCGGTGGCGGAGATGATCTGCCCGGCGATGGTGGAGGAGACCAGCAGACCGCCGATCATCGGCAGGCTCATCAGCCCGGCCACGGTCGGGGACTTGCCGAGGGCGATCTGGAAGTACTGGGACAGGAAGACGGTGCCGCCGAACATGGCCAGGCCGACCAGGAAGCTGGCGACGGTGGTCAGGGTGACGGTGCGGTTGCGGAAGATCGTCAGCGGGATGACCGGTTCCGGCACCCGCGACTCCACCAGGACGGCCAGGCCCAGCAGGACCACACCGGTGCCGGTGAGCGCGGCGGTCTGCCAGGAGGCCCAGTCGAACTGGGAGCCCGCCATGGTCGTCCAGATGAGCAGGGCGCACACCCCGGCGACGATGAGGCCGGCGCCGAGGTAGTCGATCTTGACCTCGCGGCGCACGGTGGGCAGGGTCAGGGTGCGCTGGAGGATGACGATCGCGGCGAGCGCGAACGGCACACCGATGAAGAAGCACCAGCGCCAGCCCAGCCAGGAGGTGTCCACCAGGACGCCGCCGATCAGCGGTCCGGCGACGGTACCGACGGCGAAGACGGCGCCGAAGATCCCGGCGTACTTGCCGAGCCGGCGCGGCGGGATGACGGCGGCCATGACGATCTGCACCAGGGCGGTGAGACCGCCGGCGCCGATGCCCTGGATGACCCGGCTGAAGATCAGCAGTCCCACGCCGTGGGAGAAGCCGGCCAGCAGCGAACCGACCAGGAACAGCCCGAGGGAGAGCTGGAGCAGCAGCTTCTTGTTGTAGAGGTCGGAGAGCTTGCCCCACAGCGGGACGGTGGCGGTCATGGCCAGCAGCTCGGCGGTGATGACCCAGGTGTAGGAGGACTGGCTGGCGTTGAGGTCGGTGATGATGCGGGGCAGCGCGTTGGCCACCACCGTGCCGGCCAGGATGGCGACGAACATGCCGGCCATCAGGCCGGACATCGCCTGGAGTATCTGGCGGTTGGTCATGGCACCCGGTGTTTCCTCGGGTGCCTCGGTCGCGACTGTCACGATGTCCTTCTCGGTGTACGGAGTGAAGTGGAGCGGCCGGATCCTCAGGATCCGGCGCGGCTGGTGGCCGGGGCGGCGGTGACGGCGGGGGCCGGCAGGCCGGCGGCGAGCTGTCCGATGACGTCCCGGAAGATCCGGGTCAGGGACTGCTCGCGGCCGCCGGCGCTCCAGTGCTCCACGGCGACCCGGGTCGCCGTGTTGACCACGGCTGCCAGCAGTCGGGGGTAGGCGCCGGGATCGGCGCAGCCGGTGGCGGCCAGCCGTTCGGCGATGATGCGGGCCAGGGCCTCCTCGTCGGCCTGGTGCACGCCCAGGGTACGGGCCAGGAGGTGCGGGGAGCGGCGCAGTACCTCGGCGCGCAGTTCCCACAGCCGGTGGTCCGATCCCTTCTCGGGGAGTTCGGCCGCGTAGGCGTCGGTGACGGCCCGCAGCGGAGGCCGGTCGGGCGGTGCGTCGCGCACCGCCCGGCGGACCCGTTCGGCGACATCGGCGTCGACCATGACGAACGCCTCGTCGCGGTTGTCGAAGTAGTTGAAGAAGGTGCGCGGCGAGACCCCGGCGGCTTCGCTGATCGCCTCGACGGTGACGTGCTCGGCGCCGTGTTCGGCGGCGAGCCGCAGGGCCGCCTCGGTGAGGGCTCGGTGTGTGGCCCGCTTCTTGCGGTCCCGCAGGCCCTGGGGTCGTGTTTCGCTCGGCACGCTGTGCAGGGTATGCAAAAGTGCAGACTCTGCAAAATTAATTTCCGGTACCGCCGGCCGTCCCGGTGGGATGCTGAGCCCGTGCACCCAGCCGAGATCCGGATCCGCTTCGCCCCCGAACTCCATCCGCTGCTCTCCGCGCGCCGGCGCGGGGACGGGGCGGTGGCCGCCGTGGACGGGGTGTCCACGCTCGGCCATGTCGTGGAGTCCTGCGGCACCCCGCTCACCGAGGTCGGCGCGCTGAGGGCCGACGGCCGTCCGGTGGAGGCCTCCTACGTGCCGCGCGGCGGCGAGAGCGTCGAGGTGGCCGCCGTGACCCGGCCGCAGCGGGTGCCGGGCGCCCCACTGCGCTTCCTGCTGGACGTGCACCTGGGCACCCTCGCCCGCCGGCTGCGGCTGCTGGGCGTGGACGCCGCGTACGAGAGCGAGGACATCGGCGACCCCGCCCTGGCCACTCGCTCCGCCGCCGAGCGCCGGGTGCTGCTCTCCCGCGACCGGGGCCTGCTGCGCCGCCGGGAGATCTGGGCCGGGGCGTTCGTCTACAGCGACCGGCCCGACGAGCAGCTCCGCGACGTCCTGGGCCGGTTCGCCCCGCCGCTGGCCCCGTGGACCCGGTGCACGGCCTGCAACGGCGAGCTGGAGAGCGTCGGCAAGGACGAGGTGGCCGCCGGTCTCGACGGCGGCACCCGGCGCACCTACGACGTGTTCGCCCGCTGCACCCGCTGCGCGCGGGTCTACTGGCGCGGCGCCCACTCCGACCGTCTGGAGGCCATCGTGGCCGGGGCCCTCGCCGAATTCGGCCCCAGCCACCGCTGAGCCGCGCGCGGGAACGGCGGGCCAGCGCCACTCCCCCGGCGCGGGCCGCGTCACCTCCCCGCCCCGGCCGCACGGGACTCGTACAGTGGGGCGGCCTGTCCCCTTCCGTCAGGACGGTGATGTCGTGATCGAGGTCCTGCTGCTGGGCGTCGCCCTGGTGCTCACCCTCGCCTGCGGGGTGTTCGTGGCCGCCGAGTTCTCCCTGACCACCGTGGAGCGTTCGGTCCTGGAGGACGCCGCCGAACGCGGTGAGCCCGGCGCCCCCGGGGCACTGGCCGCCGTACGGTCGCTCACCTTCCAGCTCTCCGGCGCGCAACTGGGCATCACCCTCACCAGTCTGGTGATCGGGATGCTCGCCGAGCCGTCCGTCGCCGCGCTGCTGGCCGGGCCGCTGCGCGCGGCCGGGCTGCCCGGCTCCGCCGCCGGCTCCCTCGCGCTCGTCCTGGGCACCGCCGTGTCCACCGTGGTGCTCATGGTCATCGGGGAACTGGTGCCGAAGAACTGGGCGATCTCCTCCCCGCTGGCCGTCGCCCGCCATGTGGCGCCGCTCCAGCGCGGGTTCTCCACAGTGTTCCGGCCGTTCATCCGCCATCTCAACAACACCGCCAACCGGGTCCTGCTGCGGCTCGGCCTGGAACCCACCGAGGAACTGGCCTCGGCCCGCTCCCCCCAGGAACTGGTCGCCATAGCACGGCACTCCGCCGAGGAGGGCGCCCTCGCCGCCGACACCGCCGACCTGTTCGTCCGCTCGATCCAGCTCTCCGGGCTGACGGCCCAGTCCATCATGACGCCCCGGGTCCGGGTCGTCGCCCTGGAGACCGACGCCACCCTCCAGGACGTCGCCGACGCCGTCCGCGCCACCGGCCTGTCCCGGTTCCCGGTGTGCGAGGGCGGCCTCGACGCGGTACGCGGCACGGTGCGGCTGAAGGACGTGCTCGCGGTGCCGGACGAGCGGTGGGCGACGACACCGGTGCGCGAACTGCTGCGCGAACCCCTGCTCGTACCCGACTCCTTCCCCGCCGACCGGCTGCTGGAGGAACTGACGGACGAACGGCCGATGGCGGTGGTCATCGACGAGTACGGCGGCACCGCCGGGGTGCTCACCTTCGAGGACATCATCGAGGAGATCGTCGGCAGCGTCCGCGACGAGCACGACCCGCGCCAGGCCCCCGACCTGCTGCCGCTGGGCCCAGGACGGTACGAGGCGGACGGGGCGGTGCGCCGCGACCAGCTCCAGGTGATCGGACTCCACCTGCCGGAGGGCCCGTACGAGACGCTGGCCGGATTCATCGCCACCGACCTGGGCCGCATCCCGGCCGCCGGCGACCGGGTACGGACCGGCGGCTGGGAACTGGCGGCGCTGCGCACCGACCACCACCGGGTGGTCCGGGTCCGGCTCACCGCCCCCGCCCCCGAGCCCGCCGACCCCGAGGAGGCCCGATGATCGCGCTGCAACTGCTGACCGGGCTGCTGATGATCGCCCTCAACGCGTTCTTCGTGTTCGGGGAGTTCTGCCTGATCTCGGTGCGCCGCAGCCAGGTCGAGCCGCTCGCCGAGCAGGGCGACCAGCGGGCCCGCCGCGTCCTGGAGGCGCTCCAGCACCTGTCGCTGCTGATGGCCACCGCGCAGCTGGGCATCACCCTGACCACGCTGGTGCTGGGCATCGTCGCCGAGCCGGCCATAGCGCATCTGCTGGAGCCGCCGCTGGACGCGGTGGGCGTGCCGCACGGGGCGGTCCATCCGATCGCGTTCGTGGCGGCGCTGTCGGTGGCCACCTATCTGCACATGCTGCTGGGCGAGATGGTGCCCAAGAACATCGCGCTGGCCACCCCGCTGCGCTGCGCGCTGCTGCTCGGCCCGCCGCTGCTGGCGCTCTCCCGGGCGCTGTCCCCGCTGGTGCGCGGCATCAACGAACTGGCCGGCGCCCTGCTGCGGCTGCTGCGGGTCACCCCCAGGGACGAGGTGACGGCGGTCTTCTCGGACGAGGAGCTGGACCGGATCGTCACCGACTCGGGCGCCGCCGGGCTGCTGGACGAGCGGGCCACCGGGCGCCTGCGGGACGCGCTGCGGCTGGCACGGCGGCCGGTGGGCGAGGTGATGCGTCCGCGCGGCGCGGTCGTCACCGCCCGGGTGGGCGTCACCCCGCACGCGCTGGAGGCGCTGTCGGCCCGCACCGGCTACTCGCGCTTCCCGGTGCAGGACGAACGCGGCACGGTGCTCGGCTACCTGCACGTCAAGGACGCGCTGAACGCGGACCGCCCCGAGGCCCCGTTCGCGCTGTCGGCGCTGCGGCCGATCGCCCGCGTCGGGGCGGGCACCCCGCTGGACGAGGTGCTGACCGCGATGCGCGGCGGAGCCACGCATCTGGCGGCGGTGATCGGACCGGACGGCCGGCCCACGGGCGTGGTGACGATGGAGGACGTACTGCGCGAGCTGGTGGGCACGCCCGGCGCCACCGGCCGCTCTCGATAGCATCGGCGGGTGGATGCCATGGAACCGGAGCGGGCGGGCGACCGGCCCGTGCGCAGTTTTGTCGCCCTGGGCGACTCGTTCACCGAAGGCATGTCGGACGCGCTGCCGGACGGCACCTACCGGGGCTGGGCGGATCTGCTGGCGGGGCGGCTGGCCGAGCGGGTGCCGGACTTCCGGTACGCCAATCTGGCGGTGCGCGGCAAGCTGATCGGCCAGATCACCGGCGACCAGGTGCCGGCCGCCGCCGCGATGGGCGCCGATCTGGTCTCGCTGGTCGGCGGCCTCAACGACGTCCTGCGCCCGCGCTGCGATCTGCCCCGGGTGTGCGCGCTGCTGGAGGAGGCGGTCGAGCGGCTGGCCCCGGCCTGCGGCACGCTGGTGCTGATGCGCTCGCCGGGCCGCGACGGTCCCGTCCTGGAGCGCTACCGGGGCCGGATGGAGGAGCTGTACGCGCACATCGACGCGCTGGCGGCCCGGCACCCGGGGGTGGTGGTCGTCGACCTGTACGCCTCGGCGGCGCTGAGCGACCAGCGGATGTGGGCGGAGGACCGGCTGCATCTGACCGCCGAGGGCCACCGGCGGGTGGCGGAGGCGGTCTGGCAGCGGCTCGGGAACGCGCCGGCCTTCGACTGGGACGCGCCGCTGCCCCCGGCGGCGCCGGTGCGGTTCGCGCGGCGGATCGGGGCGGACGTGCGGTTCGCGCGCGAGCATCTGCTGCCGTGGATAGGACGGCGGCTGACCGGGCGTTCCTCGGGGGACGGGCGGGCGCCGAAGAGGCCCGAGCTGAGCCCGCCGTAGAATCCGGTGGCGTGACAGACAAGCCCCGCATTCCGAATGTCCTGGCCGGCCGCTACGCCTCGGCGGAACTGGCCCGGCTGTGGTCCCCCGAGTACAAGGTGGTGCTGGAGCGCCGCCTGTGGCTGGCGGTGCTGCGCGCCCAGCGCGATCTGGGGGTGGCGGTCCCCGAGGAGGCGATCGCCGACTACGAGCGGGTGCTGGAGCGGGTCGATCTGGCGTCGATCGCCGAGCGGGAGCGGGTGACCCGGCACGATGTGAAGGCGCGGATCGAGGAGTTCAACGCGCTGGCCGGGCACGAGCAGATCCACAAGGGCATGACCTCGCGGGACCTGACGGAGAACGTCGAGCAGTTGCAGATCCGGCTGTCGCTGGAGCTGGTGCGCGACCGTACGGTGGCGCTGCTCGACCGGCTCGGGCGGCTGGCCGGCACGTACACCGGTCTGGTGATGGCCGGGCGTTCGCACAATGTGGCGGCGCAGGCCACCACGCTGGGCAAGCGGTTCGCGACCGGCGCGGACGAGCTGCTGGTGGCCTTCGGCCGGCTGGAGGAGCTGCTGGCGCGCTATCCGCTGCGCGGCATCAAGGGCCCGGTCGGCACCTCGCAGGACATGCTGGACCTGCTGGGCGGGGAGCCGGCCCGGCTGGCGGAGCTGGAGGAGCGGATCGCGGGCCACCTCGGCTTCGCGCGGGCGCTGACCTCGGTGGGCCAGGTGTACCCGCGGTCGCTGGACTACGAGGTGGTGTCCGCGCTGGTGCAGCTGGCGGCGGCGCCGTCGTCGCTGGCGAAGACGATCCGGCTGATGGCGGGCCAGGAGCTGGTGACCGAGGGCTTCCAGCCGGGGCAGGTCGGTTCCTCGGCGATGCCGCACAAGATGAACACCCGCTCGTGCGAGCGGGTGAACGGGCTCGCGGTCATCCTGCGCGGCCACGCCTCGATGGTGGGCGAGCTGGCGGGCGACCAGTGGAACGAGGGCGACGTCTCCTGCTCGGTGGTGCGCCGGGTGGCGCTCCCGGACGCGTTCTTCGCGTTCGACGGGCTGGTGGAGACGTTCCTGACCGTGCTGGAGGAGTTCGGGGCCTTCGAGCCGGTGGTGGCCCGGGAGCTGGACCGGTTCCTGCCGTTCCTGGCCACCACGAAGGTGCTGATGGCCGCGGTGCGGGCCGGGGTGGGCCGGGAGACGGCGCACGAGGTGATCAAGGAGCACGCGGTGGCGTCCGCGCTCCGGCTGCGGGAGGGCGCCGAGCGCAACGAACTGCTGGAGCGGCTGGCGGCCGACGACCGGATCCCGCTGGGCGCGGCGGAGCTGGCGGCCCTGATGGCGGACCGGCTGTCGTTCACAGGCGCGGCCGGAGAGCAGGTGGCCGCCGTGGTGGCGGCGGTCGAGGGTGTGGTGAAGCGGTACCCGAAGGCTGCCGCGTACACGCCGGGGGCGATTCTCTGACCTCGTGGGAGGGCGGGGATCCGTCCCTGCTGCGGCGGATCAATTCCGCGGTGGTGCTGCGCGCGCTGCGGGCGGCCGGCGAGCGGGGCGAGAGCCCGTCGGTGGCCGAGCTGGCGGCGGTCACCGGGCTGTCCAGGCCCACCGTGGAGCAGGTGGTGGAGTCGCTGCTGGGCGCCGGGTACGCGGCCGTGGCGGGTGGTGCGGCGCGGGCGCCCCGGGTGGGGCGCCCGGCCCGCCGGTTCCGGTTCCGGGCGGAGGCCGGTCATCTGCTGGGGGTGGAGATCGGCGCGCTGCGGGTGACGGTGCTGGTGGCCGATCTGGCCGGACGGCGGGTGGGTTCCGCGGTGCGGACGGTGGCGGCCGACGCGCCGGCGGAGGAGCGGCTGGCGCTGGTGACCGGGGCGGCACGGACGGCGCTCATGGCCTCGGGGGTGCCGCCGGACGGGGTGCGGGCGGTCGGGGTGGGCTCGCCGGGGATCATGGCGGCGGACGGTTCGGTGCGGCTGTGCGCGGCGCTGCCGGGGTGGACGGGGCTGCCGCTCGGGGAACGGCTCGGGTCGGCGCTGGGGGCACCGGTGCTGGTGGAGAACGACGCGAACGCGGCGGCGGTGGGGGAACGCTGGCGGGGCGCCGCGGTGGGCTGTGACGATGTGGTGATGGTGCTGGCGGGCCTGTCGCCGGGCGCCGGGTCGCTGATCGGTGGCCGGGTGCACCGGGGGTTCGGCGGGGCGGCCGGGGAGATCGGGGCGTTGCATCTGCTGGGCCGGGGGGCGGCGCCGGAGCGGCTGCTGTCGCCGGACGGCGACCGGCCGCTGGCCGCGCTGGACGAGGCCGCGGTGGGCCGGGTGCTGGAACGGGCGCGGGGCGGGGAGGCGCGGGCGGGGGCCGCGGTGGAGCGTTATGTGGAGCGGCTGACGCACGATGTGACGGCGCTGGTGCTGGCGCTGGACCCGGAACTGGTGGTGGTGGGCGGCTGGGCGTCCGGGCTCGAAGGGGTGGCGGGGCCGCTGGCGCGGGAGCTGTCCCGGTACTGTCTGCGCACGCCCCGGGTGGCGGTGTCGGAGCTGGGCGCGGAGGCGATCGCGACGGGGGCGCTGCGGCTGGCGCTCGACCGGGTGGAGGCGGAGATGTTCGCGGTGCGCCAGCCGGGGTGCGGGGAGCCGGGCACGGCGGGGCCGGGCGCCGGCTGAGCGCGGGCCGGCGGCCGGGGTCGGGCCGGGCCGGGTGGTGCGCGCGGGCCGGGTGCGGGAGCGGGGGGCGGGTCAGCCGGTGAGGGCGGAGAGGGCCGGCTGGTTGGCGAAGGTGAGCCGGCAGGTGTCGGCCCGGTAGGTGGCCACGGAGGCGGCGGCGGTACGCCCGGCCGTGAGATAGCGGGTGGTGACCAGCAGGACGGGGGACCCCGGGAGCCGGTCGAGGCGGTGGGCGGTCTCGGCGGTGGCGGCGCCGAGTTCGACGGTGCGGTCCTGGCCCGTGGGCTCGCACTCCTGGAGCAGCCGCAGCAACCGCCGGGCGCGCTCGGGGCCTTCGGCCGGGTCGGCGGGGGCGGGCAGGACGGCGGCGCCGGGTACGTACAGCTCCTCGGTGGCCACCGGGCGGCCGTGGGTCGCCAGGGTGCGGT
>NZ_JBHWJL010000201.1:0-243 GCF_042731495.1 Streptomyces sp. NPDC059853 | reverse complement strand
GGGGCGCGGAGGCGATCGCGCGGGGGGCGCTGCGGCTGGCGCACGACCGGGGGGACGCGGAGATGGTCGCTGTGCGCCAGCCGGGGTGCGGGGAGCCGGGCCACGGCGGGCGGCGGCGGCGCGGGGGCGGCGGCGGTGACGGTCCAGGGGTCGCCGGGCCGGCCGGGCCACGCGTGCTGGGAGGGGCTGAGATCCACCCCGACGCGCGGCGGGGGCCCGGTGGTGCCCACCCCCCGGCGGCGC
>NZ_JBHWJL010000200.1:0-9735 GCF_042731495.1 Streptomyces sp. NPDC059853 | reverse complement strand
CCCGCGATCTCGCCCTGCTCGGGCGCCGGGCCCGGCACCTGGTGCGCCGCACCGCCCCCGGCGAGGACGCCACCGACCGGCTCGCCGCCGCCGTCGAGGGCACCGACCCCGCCGAGACCACCTCGCTCGCCGACGCGCTGGACACCTTCATCGGCGAGGACCGGGACGACGCGGACGGGCTGCCGTTCTCCGCCGAGGCCCGGGTGCGGTTCGCGCACCTCGCCGCCGAGATCCGCGACCTGCGCCGCTCGCTCGCCGACCCGCTCATGGACGTCCTGCACCGGGTGCTGGCCGTCACCGGTCTTGAGGTGGAACTCTCCGCCTCCCCGCAGGCCCTGGCCGCCCGCCGCCGCGAGACCCTCACCGCCTTCCTCGACCTGGCCGCCGCATTCGCCGCCGGCCGCACCGGGGTGGCCGTGGACGGCGAACGGCTCGGCGGCTCGCTCACCGCCTTCCTGGCGTTCCTGCGCGCCGCCGCCCAGTACGACAAGGGCCTGGACGGCTCGCTGCCCGGTGGTGAGAACACCGTCAAGGTGCTCACCGCGCACAAGGCCAAGGGCCTGGAGTGGGACGTCGTCGCCGTCCCCGGGCTCTGCGCCGGACAGGGCGGCTTCCCCTCTCCGCAGGCCCGCGACTCCTGGCTCAAGCACCCGCGCGCCCTGCCCCACCCGCTGCGCGGGGACGCCGCCACGCTGCCCGCGATCAGCGGCTGGACGGCCGCCGCGTACAAGGAGTACGCCGGACTGCTGGCCGGCCACCTGCTGCACGAGGAGCTGCGCCTGGGGTACGTGGCCTTCACCCGGCCGCGCCGCCTGCTGCTGGGCTCCGGGCACTGGTGGGGGCCGAGCCAGAAGAAGAAACGCGGCCCCTCCGCGTTCCTGGAGGCGCTGCGCGCGCACTGCGAGGCCGACCCGGCGCACGGCGAGGTGGAGCACTGGGCGGACGCCCCGGACGACGAGGAGGAGAACCCGGCCCTCGCCGAGCCCACCGAGGAGCGCGCCTGGCCGCTGCCGCTGGAGCCGGTCGCCCTGGAGCGCCGCCGCGCCGCCGCCGACCGGGTGCTCGACCTGCTCCGCGAGGGGTTCCGCGAACCGGCGGACGCGGCGGGGGACGCCGCGCCGGCCGCCCCCGCGGGCCCGCCGCCGCAGCTGACCGCCGAGGAGCGGCGCACGGTGGAGTCCTGGGACCGGGACCTGGACGCCCTGGCCGGCGAGCTGCGCCGGGCCAGGGAGGGCGTGCGGGAGGTGCCGCTTCCGGTGTCACTGTCCGCGACCCAGGTGCAGCGCCTGGCCTCCGACCCGGAGGGCTTCGCGCGCGAGCTGGCCCGGCCGATGCCGCGCCCGCCGCAGCCCGCCGCCCGCCGGGGCACCCGCTTCCACGCCTGGGTGGAGTCGCGGTTCGAGGAGCTGCCGCTGCCGATGCTCGGCCCGGACGAACTGCCGGGCGGTGGCGCGGACGGGGACGGGGAGGAGATCGCGGACGAGGGGGAGCTGGCGGCGCTGAAGGAGGCGTTCGGCAGGACCGCGTACGCCCGCCGCACCCCGTACCGGATCGAGGCGCCGTTCCAGCTGCGGCTGGCGGGCCGGGTGATCCGGGGCCGCATCGACGCGGTCTACCGCACCGACGACGAGCGCGGGGAGCGCTACGAGATCATCGACTGGAAGACCGCCCGCCGCCAGGACGCCGACCCGCTCCAGCTGGCGATCTACCGGCTGGCGTGGGCGGAGCGGCGCGGTCTGCCGCTCAGCCGGGTGACGGCGGCCTTCCTGTACGTCCGCAGCGGGGAGGTCGTCCGGCCCAGTGTGCTGCCCGGGCGGGCCGGTCTGGAGCGGCTGCTGCTGGGGGAGGAGTCCTGGGAGCCGAACGACCCCGGTTAGGCTTCCCGTATGGCTAGCACCTCGGACAACGGCGTCCAGCCGATCGCGCTCACGGGCAACGGCGGCATCGACCGGGGCGGCGAGCACCGTCTCGACGAGGCGTGGCTGGGGGCGGCCTGGAGCCACCCCACCACCAGGGTGTTCGTGGTGTCCGGTGGCCAGGCGCTGATCGAGGAGACCGAGGACGGCCGCACCGAGCTGGTGATGATGCCGTCGTTCGACGCCCCGTTCACCGAGGCGCACCGCTACTTCCTGGGGACGGACGAGGACGGGGTGCGGTATTTCGCGCTCCAGAAGGACGCGCTCCCGGGGCGCATGGACGACGCCGCGCGCCCGGCGGGGCTGCGGGAGGCCGCGCCGCTGCTGTCCGAGCGGGACAACGAGCTGCTGGTGCACGCGGTGGCGCTGGAGAACTGGCAGCGCTCGCACCGGTTCTGCTCGCGGTGCGGGGAGCGGACGGTCATCGCGGCGGCCGGGCACATCCGGCGCTGCCCGGCCTGCGGCGCCGAGCACTACCCGCGTACCGACCCGGCGGTGATCATGCTGGTCACGGACGCCGAGGACCGGGCGCTGCTCGGGCGGCAGCTGCACTGGCCCGAGGGCCGCTACTCGACGCTGGCCGGGTTCGTGGAGCCGGGGGAGTCGGTGGAGCGGGCGGTGATCCGCGAGGTCGCCGAGGAGGCCGGGA
Source organism: Streptomyces sp. NPDC059853 (assembly GCF_042731495.1). Lineage (NCBI taxonomy): Bacteria > Bacillati > Actinomycetota > Actinomycetes > Kitasatosporales > Streptomycetaceae > Streptomyces > Streptomyces sp. NPDC059853. Next base: position 7,170 of record NZ_JBHWJL010000200.1, on the reverse strand, counting down.
TCGTGGTGGGCGAGGTGGAGTACGTCGCCAGCCAGCCGTGGCCGTTCCCCTCCAGCCTGATGCTGGGCTTCGTGGCGCGGGCGGTGACCTCGGCCGTGAAGGCGGACGGCGAGGAGATCGAGGAGGCCCGCTGGTTCTCCCGGGACGAGCTGCGGGCCGCCATGGAGGCCGGGGAGGTCCTGCCTCCGTCCGGCGTCTCCATCGCGGCCCGGCTGATCGAGATGTGGTACGGGGAACCGCTGGGCTGACCGTCAGGCGGTCGCCGGGGCGAGCGCCTGCTTGACCTGGGCGAGGGACGGGTTGGTCATGGTGACCTCGGCCCCGCCCGTCGGGGCGACGACGACCGTGGGGACGGTCTGGTTGCCGTTGTTGGCCTTCTCCACCAGGGTGGCGGCCTCCGGGTTCTCCTCGATGTTGATCTCCGTGTAGGCGATCCCCTCGCGGTCCAGCTGGCTCTTCAGCCGGCGGCAGTAACCGCACCAGGTGGTGCTGTACATCGTCACGGTGCCCAGCATCGTCTGCGCTCCTTGGTCGTGTTCGGACGGTTCGGCGATCCCATCATCGCTGAAGGGGGAACACCGGCGGCGGGGTGAGTAATCCCGGATGTCCGGTGCGACGGTATGACCGGGGCTGTGGACAAGTCGGCCGCATCCCGGCGCCGGACCTGGCAGCATGACGGGCGTGACAGCAGCAACCCCACCCCCAGGCTCCCCCGGTTCCTTCGGGCTCCCCGGCTTCCCGGCCGTGCCGGACTCCGCCGACGCGGTGCTCGACGGGCTCGACCCCGAGCAGCGCGCCGTGGCCACCACCCTGCACGGCCCGGTGTGCGTGCTGGCGGGCGCGGGCACCGGCAAGACGCGGGCGATCACCCACCGCATCGCCTACGGGGTGCGCGCCGGGGTCTTCCAGCCGAGCACGGTGCTGGCCGTCACCTTCACCCACCGGGCGGCCGGCGAGATGCGCGGCCGGCTGCGCGGCCTGGGCGCGGGCGGGGTCCAGGCCAGGACGTTCCACTCCGCCGCGCTGCGCCAGCTCCAGTACTTCTGGCCCCGGGCGGTGGGCGGCGAGGTGCCCCGGCTGCTGGACCGCAAGGTCAAGCTGGTCTCGGAGGCGGCCGGCCGCTGCCGGATCTCGCTGAACGGGCACGAACTGCGGGATGTCACGAGCGAGATCGAATGGGCGAAGGTGACCCAGACCACGCCGGACGACTATCCGGCGGCGATCGCCAAGGCGGGCCGCGACGCCCCGCGCGACCCGGCCCAGACGAGCCGGATCTACGCCACCTACGAACAGCTCAAGCAGGACCGGGGCGCCATCGACTTCGAGGATGTGCTGCTGCTCACCGTCGGCATCCTCCAGGACCGGCCCGACATCGCCGAGACCGTGCGCCGGCAGTACCAGCACTTCGTCGTGGACGAGTACCAGGACGTCAGCCCGCTCCAGCAGCGGCTGCTCGAACTGTGGCTGGGGGACCGGGAGAGCCTGTGCGTGGTCGGCGACGCCAGCCAGACCATCTACTCCTTCACCGGCGCCACCCCGGACCACCTGCTGAACTTCCGCGCCCGGCACCCGGACGCCACCGTGGTGAAGCTGGTGCGGGACTACCGCTCCAGCCCGCAGGTGGTGCAACTCGCCAACGGGCTGCTCGACCAGGCGAAGGGGCGGGCCGCCGAATCCCGGCTCCAGCTGATCTCGCAGCGCCCCGCCGGGCCCGAGCCGGAGTTCCGCGAGCACCCGGACGAGCCGGCCGAGGCCGCCGCCACCGCCCGCCGGATCCAGCAGCTCATGGCCCCCGTGGAGCAGGGCGGGGGCGGGGTGCCCGCCAGTGAGATCGCCGTGCTCTACCGGGCCAACTCGCAGTCCGAGAGCTACGAGGCGGCGCTGGCCGAGGCGGGGGTGCCGTACCAGCTCAAGGGGGCGGAGCGGTTCTTCGAGCGGGCCGAGATCCGGCAGGCCGCCCTCGCGCTGCGCGGCGCGGCGCGGGCCGGCAGCGGCAACGACCGGGCGCTGGCGGGCGCCGAAGGGCTGGCCGCCGAGGTGGGCGCGGTGCTGGCGACCACCGGCTGGACGCCGCAGCCGCCGGCCGGCTCCGGCGCGGCCCGCGACCGGTGGGAGTCGCTGGCCGCCCTGGTGCGGCTGGCCGAGGACCTGGGGCGGGCCCGGCCCGGCGCCGACCTGGCGGCCTTCGTCGCCGAGCTGGACGAACGGGCCAACGCCCAGCACGCGCCGACCGTGGAGGGGGTGACCCTCACCTCTCTGCACACCGCCAAGGGCCTGGAGTGGGACGCGGTGTTCCTGGTCGGGCTGACCGACGGGATGCTGCCGATCACCCACGCCAAGACCCCCGAGCAGGTCGAGGAGGAACGGCGCCTGCTGTACGTGGGCGTGACCCGGGCCCGGGAGCATCTGACGCTGTCGTGGTCGCTGGCGCGCGCCCCCGGCGGGCGGGCGTCCCGGCGGCCCAGCCGCTTCCTGGAGGGGCTGCGGCCGGGCTCGGGCGCCGCGGGCACCCGCCGGGCGGGTGCGGCGGGCGGTGTCGAGGGCGGCGGCTCCCGGCGGCGCCGGGCGCGCGGGCCGGTGCCGTGCCGGGTCTGCGGCCGGACGCTGACCGAGGCCGCCGAGATCAAGCTGCGGCGCTGTGTGGACTGCCCCTCCACCATGGACGAGGGCCTGTACGAGCGGCTGCGGGAGTGGCGCCTTGAGCAGGCGAAGGCGCTGGGGCGCCCGGCGTACGCGGTGTTCACCGACGTCACCCTGATGGCGATCGCCGAATCGGAGCCCGCGAGCCAGGCCGAGTTGTCGCGGATCTCGGGTGTCGGCGCGCACAAGCTCGCCCAGTTCGGCGCCGACGTGCTGGCTCTGTGCGCAGGTCAGGAGCTTCCCGACCGCGCGGAGGGGTCATCCGGCGGTACCGGGGATCACCCCGACGGGGAAACCTCGGAAAAATAGTTTGCGCGGCCCGCGGCCATCCGCATAGCGTGCTGCACACGGCGCCGGGGGAGGCTTTCGCTTCCGGACGAGCCGTGCTGTACTGAGTTGTACTGATTCCGTATACCTCGGTCCGGATCATTCCGGTCCACCGAGGACGAGACTCCTGAAGGAGGCGATTCCAGTGGCGAGCATCACTCTGACGAAACTGTCCGGGCTGTCCGGCCGCGGCGTCGTCTCCACCTGCCTGCCCGGCAGCTCCCGGCTGTCCTTCGCCACCGGTGTCTTCGGTGCCGAGGCCGCAGGTGAGGTGCGCACGGAGCGCGTTGAGCGCATCGAGCGCGCGGAGCGACCGACCCAGGCGTCCGCGGTAGCGGCAGCACCGGCAGCGGCACAGGCAGCGGATGCCTATGTCGCCGTCGTGGCAGCAGCAGCCAAGGGCGCCGGTGCGGCGGCAGTGGCAGCGAATCAGCTGTTCGGACAGCAGAAGAGCCAGCTTCACACGATGTGGGCCCTCCGCGGGCTCAAACCCTGGATGCATCCAGCCTGATCGGCTCAGATCAGGTCGGCACCTTCCAGGGCCGCGGAATCCCATCGGGATCCGCGGCCCTTCTGTTTTGCCCACGACAACAGAAAAGAACCGAGGACATGACCGTGCCCATCGCGCCGACCACCCGACCTGACCTGAACTCACCACCCGATCCGGAGACTTCTGTGACCCCGCTGTACAGCCTCAACGAACTCGACGAGGCCATCGAGCGACTCGACGCCACCGTGCCGTGCCGTTCCTACGACCCCGAGGTGTTCTTCGCCGAGTCCCCCGAGGACGTCGAATACGCCAAGTCCCTGTGCGGCACCTGTCCGCTGCGCGAGGCCTGTCTGGCCGGCGCCAAGGAGCGGCGCGAGCCGTGGGGCGTATGGGGCGGCGAACTGTTCGTCCAGGGCGTGGTCGTGCCCAGGAAGCGGCCCCGTGGCCGCCCGCGCAAGAATCCGGTCGCGGCATGAACACCCCGGGCACCATCGGACGTCCGGCCGCCCACGGCCCCCAGCGGATCGACGGGATCCGCGCACTGACCACGAGAACCACAGATCCGGCCGCCGTCGACGCGTGCCGGGACCAGAACAGGATCACTGAGTTGCATCTCATCCCAGAAGCGCTGGCGCGCTCCCATATGAGTGAACGCGCCCGCGAAGCGGAGTCTCAACGCATGTCACGCCAACTGGCCCTCGCGGACCGCCTGCACCGCAGGTCCCGCCGCCTCCAGGCACGGGCCGAACGCGCCTCCCACCGGGCCCGCCGGGCCCTGGCCCAGGCGGTCATGCAGCACCGATGACCACAGCCCATCCCTTCCGACCCCGAAGCCCCCGCCCCCGGCGGGGGCTTCCGCGTGTCCGGCTGCCGCCCCGCCTCATCCCGAGGGCACCGGCGTCCCGGGTGGCCGGCGGGGGCGGTCTCCTTCCGCGGGGCCGGGACGGGGATCGTCGGCGGCACCGTCCGGCCGTGGTGGGGCCGCGGCGCCACCGGTGTGCGCCCCGCAGGGGCACTCGGGGTGCGGTGGGTGGGTCGTGGTGAGGACGTCCAGGCCGGGGAGGGAGATTTCCAGCCGGGTGCTCGGTGCGGGCGGAGCCGTCCCGTCCAGGAAGGAGAGGGCCGTGGCCGCTGTCAGTCCGGCGACCGTCTGGGCCAGGGCCGCGTCGCAGGACGGCGCGGCACGGGCGGGGGCGTTGCGCCACTGCGCCACCAGCAGCGGCCAGCCCGGCTCGTGCCCGGCCCGGGTGCGCAGCAGACACTCCGCGCAGGCCGTGCGTCCGGGGCCGACCAGCGGACCGACGAAGCCGGTCGCCTCCACCACCCCCGCGTACAGGTGCGGGGTGCCCGCCGCCAGCAGGGGTTCGGCCGGTACCGGGTCGGGCGCGTAGGCGGTGATGCCGTCCCGGGGCGCGAGCACCACCAGATGGGGGCCGCCCGGCCGTTCTCTCGGTGGCGGCGGCCCCTTGTCGTGGGCCCAGGGGACCGCCGCCCGTACCGCGTCGGCCGCCGCCGCGGCCCGGCGCTGTCCGCGCCGGCCGGCCGGCACCCCGCCGGGTGTGGTGTCGGCCGGCGCCACCCGGCCGCCGTCGACGACCTCCACCCGGCCCACGCCCGCCTGGGCCAGCGTGACCGCCACCGCCGCTCCCACCCGTCCGGCACCGCGCACCCGCACCCAGGCCCGGCGCCGCTCCAGCAGCCGCCGCAGCCCCCGGCCCGGTTCGCGGTGCACCAGGGAGAGGGAGGCGAGGTCGGGCTGTGCTGCCTCGCCGATCCGGGCCGTCGCCGCGCGGTCGGCGTCCGCGTCGTCGAGCACGCCGAGGTCGGTCAGCCGGTGCGCGATCCGGTCGGCGGCCGACCGGCCGAGGCCGAGGGCCGCCGCCGCGTCGCGCAGCGCGGGCAGCCCCCGGGTGCCGTCCAGCAGGGCCAGAAAGCTCTGCGTCGCCGTGTCCACCGGGCCGAGCAGCACCGCGTGCGCGGGGGTCACTCCGAAGCGCAGGGTGTGCCCGTCCCGCCAGCCGCGGCGCAGGGCCGGCTTGATCATCGGACGCATGGTGATCAGCTCCTCGGGTGCTGTGCATGTCGCGTGCGGTTCGTTACTCAGAGTGCCCGATCACCCTGTGTCATCGCGGAAAGTTATCCACAATCGGGGGATATGGTCCGATGAACTGCACGGTTCAACGCCGCGTGCCCGCTCCGGGGCTGTCAGGGGGGACATATCCCGCTGTCAGCGGGTAACGTCGAAGGGTGAGCGCCGATCCGCTGAACAGCAGCGCCGGCCCGCCGCGGTACAGCCCGTCGGCGGACCGGGCGGTCGAGGTGCGCCGATCCACCCGCCGCCGGCGTACGGTCTCCGCCTACCGCGAGCGCGACCGCACCGTCGTCCTCATCCCCGCCCGGATGTCGGCGGACGAGGAGCGCCGGTGGGTCTCCGTCATGCTGGAGAAGCTGGCGGCCCAGGAGGACCGCCGGATGCTCGACGACGCCGCGCTCGGGCGCCGCGCCGCCGAGCTGTCCGCCCGCTATCTGCGCGGCCGGGCCCGCCCGGACACGGTCCGCTGGGTCACCAACCAGAACTCCCGCTGGGGCTCGTGCACCCCCGCCATGGGCAGCATCCGGCTCTCGCACCGTCTCCAGGGCATGCCCGAGTACGTCATCGACTACGTGCTCCTGCACGAGCTGGCCCATCTGCTGGTGCCCGGCCACGGCGAGGGGTTCTGGCGGTTGCTGGACGCCTACCCGCGCACCGAGCGGGCGCGCGGTTTCCTGGAGGGCGTGGTGGCGGCCGAGCGGCTGCCGTACATCCCCTGCGGCTCCCCCGACTGACGCTGACCTGCCCTCCTGTCGGCGTCAGCGACTAGGCTGACCGGCGGAGTTGGTTCACTTCCGGACGGGGGACGGTCGGTCACGCATGGTCAGGCATTTCCAACGCGGCCAGAAGGCCAGGCTCGGCGATCTCACGCTGGGGACGGATCTGTACGTCGGTGTCAGCATCTCCGGTCCCGGGATGACCTTCGACATCAGCTGCTTCGGCCTCGACGCGGACGAACGCCTCTCCGACGACCGGTACTTCATCTTCTACAACCAGCAGGCGTCACCGGAGGGAGCCCTCCAGCTGCTGGGCCCGCAGGCCGGGGACACCGAGTCGTTCCGCGTCACCCTGGACCGGGTGCCGCAGGCCGTCGACCGGCTCTCCTTCACCGCCACCATCGACGGTGACGGCACCATGGCCCAGGCCGCGCCCGGCTATCTCCGCATCGTCGCGGGGGGCGAGGAGGTGGCCAGGTACGCGTTCGACGGTTCGGAGTTCAGTACCGAACGCGCCGTGATGCTGGGCGACTTCTACCGCAAGGACGGCTGGCGGTTCGCCGCCGTCGGCCAGGGGTTCGACGGCGGCCTCGAAGCCCTGCTGACCCACTTCGGCGGCGAGGTCGCCGAGGAGGAGGCGCCTCCGGCTCCCGAGCCGGCCGCCGCCCCCGCCCCGGCACCCGTCGTGCCCGGCTTCGCCCCGCCGCCCGGCCCCGGACCCGCTTCCGGGCCGCCCGCCGCGCCGCCGCCCGCGCCGCTGGCCCAGCCCGCGCCCGCTCCCGTGGTCCAGCCCGCACCCGCACCGGTGGCGGCCCCGGCGCCCGCACCCGCGCCGGTCGCGCCGCCCCCGCCCGCACCCGTACCCGCGCCCGTGCCCGCGCCCGTCGGGCCACCCGCGCCCGTAC
>NZ_JBHWJL010000199.1:0-9810 GCF_042731495.1 Streptomyces sp. NPDC059853 | reverse complement strand
GGAGAGCCGCATGCTTCCCTCCACCGTGCTGGACAGTGACCATCTGGAGCCCGGCGAGCGGTTCGACTACTGGCACCACGCCCTCAGCACCGTCATCGCCCCGATGGAGATCACCAGCGACCGCACCACGGACTTCGCGGGCCGGATGCGGCTGATCGCGCTGGAGGACATCCATGTGTTCCCGGTCACCATGGGGGCCGTGGCGGCCCGCCGTACCCCTCGCCTCATCCGGCAGTCGGACCCGGAACTCCTCCACCTCGCGCTGCTCGCCCCCGGCGCCAATCCCCTGGCCGTCAGCCAGAACACGGTGCGGGACGTCACCGGGCCGGGCCAGCTGTACCTGGTGGACACCTCGCGGCCCTTCACCGTCCGGGCCACCTCGCCCGGTCTGCCGCTCAGCGGGCACTGCGTCGAGATACCCAAGAGACGGCTGCGCCTGCCCCCGCGCACCCCCGCCGGCCGGATCCTGGGCCGCGCGCTGTCCGGCACCCGCGGCTTCGGCGGGCTGCTCGCGCACCACCTCAGCCATCTCGCCGCACAGCACCACACCTACCGGCCCTCCGACGCGTCGCAACTGGCCACCATCGTCAGCGATCTCGTCACCGGCGTGATCACCCAGTCCCTGGACGCGGGTCCGCCGCCCGACCCGGACTCGGCGGAACGCCTCCTGCTCCTGACCATCAAGGCGTTCATCGAGAAGAACCTCGCCGACCCCGGGATGAAACCCACGGCCATCGCCACCCACCACCACATCTCCACCCGCCATCTGCACCGGCTCTTCCAGCGCACCGGCACCACGCCGGCCACCTACATCCGCCGCCGCCGACTGGAACAGGCCCACCAGGACCTCACCGCCCCCGCCCACGCCCGCACCCCGATCCACACCATCGCGCACCGCTGGGGATTCACCTCCCACGCCCACTTCACCCGCACCTACACCCAGCACTACGGCACCACCCCCACCCGCACCCGCCGCGTCCTTGACCAGGAGCGCCAGGCTTCTTGATCACCGCCGCCACTCCGCCCCGCGCCCCTGGCCCACGCCGGGCCGCGCCGATGGAATGGACTCGTCAGCAAGCGAGCGGCGCTCCGGCCAGGGAGTGCCGTTGGGGGGGGAGAACGTTGCAAGCCGTACCGCGCTGCCCCTCGCGACCGGATAAAGGGGAAAGAATGCGTTCGAAGGTCATAACGAGGACTCTTGTCACGGCGACCGCCGCCTTCGCGGTGGGCGCGGGCAGCCTGGTGACCGCGGGGACCGCGGTGGCCGCCCCGAGCGAGAAGCAGACGGTGGCGACCGCCGAAGCCGCTCCGCTCGCGGTGGTCAACCTCGGCCTGACCGTCAGCCAGGCCAAGAACGTGCAGAACTACCTGAAGGTCTATTACCGCTACACGGGGGCGGTCGACGGGCAGTTGGGCACCGAGAGCTGGAAGGCCATGCAGCGCATGCTCCGGAGCTACGGCTACACCGGGGCGATCGACGGCGTCGTGGGGGGCGGAACGATTCAGTCGCTGCAGCGCCTGCTGCGCACGGCCGGCTACGACGGTCCGATCGACGGACTCGCCGGGCCGGGGACCCAGCGGGCGTTCAAGACCTGGGCGAGCAACCTCCGCTGACCACGACCGAGCGGCGTGCCCGCAGACATTGCTGACTGCTGACGGCAATGCGGCGGGTGGTCGCGGCGGGGCCCGGTGCTCCGGCCGGAGCGTGCGGCCGGGGCCCCGGCAGACCCGGGGTGGCCCGATGGGGAAACCGTGCGGAACACCGCACGGCGGGCCACCCCGCCCCGGAGGGGCATGCCCCGGCGGCGGGATCCGCGAGCGCCGCCGTGCCGGCCGGGGACGTCCCGGTGCCGTACGGGCCGGGTCAGTCGCCGCCTCCGCCGCCCCCGTCACCGCCGCCGCTGTCCCCGCTGCCGCCGTCGCCGCTGTTCCCGCTGTCGCTTCCCCAGGTCCAGCCCCAGCCCGACCCGCCGCTGCCGCTGTCGTGGGAGGCCACACCGGAGTCCGCCCCTCCCGTACCGCCCGACCGCCGGCCGCCGCCCTTCGGCTGCCCGCCCCGGAAGGCCCGGACGGCGACCCCCGCCCCCATCACCAGCACCACGATGCCGAGCACCACCAGCACGCCCATGCGTTCCCCCTGTCCGTTCTCCGCTGCCGCGTTTTCACGCTTTCACTTGTTGTCCACAGGCCCGGACGGGCCGTGGGCAGCCTCCCATAGGATCGCCTGGCAGGAGTGGGGGATCCGGGGAGTACCGAGGAAAGGGGAGGGGCACTGTGGAGATCGCTGACCTCTCGGAGCTGTGGGACCGGGTCACCGGCACCCAGCCCGCGCCCGAGCTGTGGCTGGTGCTGGCGACCGCCGCCGTCGCGCTGGCCGTCATCACGCCCTACGGCGTGTGGCGGGTCGCACGGAACACCATCACCATCGCCCACGAGGGCGGCCACGGCCTGGTGGCCCTGCTCACCGGCCGGAAACTGGAGGGCATCCGGCTGCACTCGGACACCTCGGGGCTGACCGTCTCCCGGGGCAAGCCCACCGGCCTCGGCATGATCCTCACCGCCGCCGCCGGCTACACCGCGCCCTCGCTGCTCGGCCTGGCCGGTGCCGCCCTGCTGTCGGCCGGCCGGATCACCGCCCTGCTGTGGGGTGCCACCGCGCTGCTGCTGGCGCTGCTCGTCATGGTGCGCAACGCCTACGGGATGCTCACCGTGCTGCTCACGGGCGCGCTGTTCCTCCTCGTCTCCTGGCTCACCGACCCCGAGGTGCAGGCCGCGTTCGCCTACGGCGTGGTGTGGTTCCTGCTGCTGGGCGGGGTGCGGCCGGTGTGGGAGCTCCAGGCCAAGCGGCGGCGCGGCGGCGCCGGTGACTCCGACGCCGACCAGCTGGCGCGGCTGACCCGCATGCCCGCGCTGATCTGGCTGCTGTTCTTCCACGCCGTCGTGCTGGCGTGCCTGATAGCCGGCGGCGGCAGCCTGCTGGACGCCGCCGCTCCCTGACCGCTCCGGCCTCCCCCGGGCGGGGCCCACGCACGCCGATCACCGTCCGCCGCGCACTAAAGTAAGCACCATGACCGACCACAGCCTGACCACCGGCCACTGGCCCGCCCCGCTCGCCTCCGAAGCGGTGGAGGCCACCGTCACGGTGCCCGGCTCCAAGTCGGTCACCAACCGCGCGCTGATCCTCGGCGCGCTCGCCGCCGACCCCGGCTGGATCCGCCGCCCGCTGCGCTCCCGCGACACGCTGCTGATGGCCGAGGCGCTGCGGTCGCTGGGCATCGGCGTCGAGGAGACCGTCTCCTCCAGCTCCGCCGTCGCCGGCGGCCCCGAGGGGCGCGGCGAGTCCTGGCGGATCATCCCCGCCACCCCGCAGGCGCCCGCCACCGTCGACGTCGGCAACGCCGGGACCGTGATGCGGTTCCTGCCGCCGCTGGCCGCGCTCGCCGAGGGCCCGGTCCGCTTCGACGGCGACCCGCGCGCGCACGAACGCCCGCTGCACGGCGTCATCGACGCGCTGCGCGCGCTCGGCGCCCGCATCGACGACGAGGGCCGCGGCGCGCTGCCGCTGACCGTGCACGGCGCCGGCTCCCTGGACGGCGGCCCGGTCGAGGTGGACGCCTCCGCCTCCTCCCAGTTCGTCAGCGCCCTGCTGCTGTCCGCGCCACGCTTCAACCAGGGCGTGGAGGTGCGCCACACCGGCGCCGTCCTGCCCTCCCTGCCGCACATCCGGATGACCGTCGACATGCTGCGCCGGGCCGGAGCCCAGGTGGACTCCCCCGAGTCGGGCGGCGAGCCGAACGTGTGGCGGGTGGCGCCCGGCGCGCTGCTCGGCCGCGACCTGGTCGTCGAGCCGGACCTCTCCAACGCGCAGCCGTTCCTGGCCGCCGCCCTGATCACCGGCGGCAGCGTCACCATCCCCGACTGGCCGTTCCACACCACGCAGCCCGGCGACGCGCTGCGCGAGATCTTCTCCGCGATGGGCGGCGACTGCGTGCTGGACGACCGGGGCCTGACCCTCACCGGCAGCGGCCGGATCCTCGGCATCGACATCGACCTCGGCGACGTCGGCGAACTGACCCCCGGCATCGCGGCGGTCGCCGCGCTGGCCGAGAGCGAGTCGGTGCTGCGCGGCGTGGCCCACCTCCGGCTCCACGAGACCGACCGGCTGGCCGCGCTCACCCGGGAGATCAACGCGCTGGGCGGCGATGTCACGGAGACCGCCGACGGGCTGCGCATCCGCCCGCGCCCGCTGCACGGCGGGGTGTTCCACACCTACGACGACCACCGGCTGGCGACCGCGGGCGCCGTGCTCGGCCTGGCCGTGAAGGACCTGGAGGTGGAGAACATCGCCACCACCGGCAAGACCATCCCGGACTTCCCCGAACTGTGGCACGGCATGCTGGCGGGGCGCGGATAGGCGGGCGGCTCACGATGCGCCGGTACGGCAAGCACACCGACGAGGACGACGTCCGGGTCCGCCCCTCCCGGCACGGCAGCCGCCCCCGCACCCACCGGCGGCCGGCCCACGAGGACGCGTCCGAGGGCTTCGTCCTGACCGTGGACCGGGGCCGCATCACCTGCCTGGTGGGCGAGGTGACCGTGACCGCCATGAAGGCCCGCGAGCTGGGCCGCAAGGCCGTGGTCGTGGGCGACCGGGTCGCGGTGGTCGGCGATCTGTCCGGCAGGCGCGACACCCTGGCGCGCGTCGTGCGGGTGGAGGAGCGCACGTCGGTGCTGCGGCGCACGGCGGACGACGACGACCCGTACGAGCGGGTGGTGGTCGCCAACGCCGACCAGCTGGCGGTGGTCACCGCGCTCGCCGACCCGGAGCCCAGGCCCCGGCTGATCGACCGCTGCCTGGTGGCCGCCTACGACGCCGGGCTGGAACCGCTGCTGATCCTCACGAAGGCCGATCTCGCCCCCGCCGGGCCGCTGCTGGAGACCTACGCCCCGCTCGGGGTGCGCCACGTGGTGACCAGCGCCGAACGCTTCGAGGACGCGGCCTCGGTGGAGCCGGTGCGGGAGCTGCTGGCCGGGCGGATCACGGCCTTCGTGGGGCACAGCGGGGTCGGCAAGACCACCCTGGTCAACGCCCTGGTTCCCGAGCGGCAGCGGGCCACCGGCCACGTCAACGCCGTGACCGGGCGCGGCCGGCACACCACCGTCTCGGCGCTGGCCCTGCCGCTGCCGGACGCCGCCGGCTGGGTCATCGACACCCCCGGTGTGCGGTCCTTCGGCCTGAACCACGTGGATCCGTCCCGGGTCATCCACGCCTTCCCGGACCTGGAGCCGGGCGCCGAGGGCTGCCCCCGGGCGTGCAGCCACGACGAGCCGGACTGCGCGCTGGACGCGTGGGTGGCCGACGGCCACGCCGATCCGGCGCGGCTCTACTCGCTGCGGCGGCTGCTGGCGACCCGGGAGCGGACGGCGGGCGACTGACCGCCCCGGGACCGGACGGCGGGCGACTGGCCGCCTGGGACCGGACGGCGGGGCCTTGCCGCAAACCGGTCCTGGCCGGGGCCCAGGTCCTGGCCCCGGCTCCGGTCCTGGCCCTGTTTCCGGTCCTGGTCCTGGCCCCGATTCTGGCCCCGGCTCCGGCTCCGGCTCCGGCTCCGGCTCCGGTCCTGGCCCCGGGTCAGGGCGTCGCGGTCGCTGTCGCGGGCACGGGCACCGTCGCCTCGGCGGCGCCGGTCCCCCACGAAGCGGCCCCGGAGGAGTCGGCCGCGGAGGAGTCGGTCGCCGTGCCGGGCCGCGCGACGGCGGCGCGGTGGGCGGCCGTACGGTTCGTCAGCAGCGCACTGGCCAGCGCGCGGTGCAGGGCCACCAGTCCGCGCACCACCGGCACCGAGGTCGCCAGCAGCACCGCGCCGACGGCGGTCATGAAGACGGCCTCGGCCGCGTAGGTGTCGTTCCCGGTCAGCAGCTCCACCAGCCCCCGATTGTCCTCGCCGCGCGGCAGGGCCCAGCCCCAGGCGACGAAGAGCACCCCGCCCGCCCCGCCCACCGTCCAGACCAGGGCCAGGCAGAACCCGGCCACCCGCAGCGGCAGCGCCACCACCATGTGCGCCAGGTCCCGCCAGGACTGCGGCTCGGCCAGCGAACGGACGACACGGCCCAGGCCCGTACCGCCCGTGGTCCGGTAGTGGTGCGGCGGCAGCGGCCGGCCCGGCAGCGCCGCCAGCTCACGCCGCTCCACGACGGCCATCCCCCGGGCGGCGCGCAGCGTACCGGCGAGCACCGGGATGCCGCACACGATCACCAGGGTGCCCACGCCGAGCACGAAGCCGGTGACGGCCACGGTGAAGGCCACCAGGCCCACCGGAAGGCCCCGCAGGAGGTACGACAGTTCGCGCCGGAACCGGCCACCGGCCGGGGGAGTGGAGAAGCTCATGCCTCAACCCTCCCGCCGGGGCGCCGGGTTCACCAGCTACCTGGGACGTCGGCCCGGGGTGGTGCTGAGTACACCCTCCGCCTCCCGCCACAGCCGGCGGGTCAGCTCCCCGGCGGGCTCCTCGGTGCTGTGCCGGTGGCCGGTACCCGCCCACAGGCTCAGCCCGTGCGGGTCCCCGGCGGCGGCCGACGCCGCCCGCAGCGGCCGGGTCAGCTGGTGCACCAGCGGGTACCCGGCCGGGGCGGTGGCGGTGTACGTGTCGAGGAAACGGTTGCGCAGACCGCGCGCCGGGCGGCCCGAGAACGCGCGGGTCACGGCGGTCGACGCGAAGGCGCCCGGGGCCAGCGCGGCGCGGTAGGCCGCACCCGTGCCCGCCTCCGGCGCCCGCAGATAGGCGGTGCCCAGCTGCGCCGCCGCCACCGTGTCGCACCGGCGCAGCACGGCCGCGATGTCCGCGCCGGTGGCCAGCCCGCCCGCCGCGATCAGCGGACGGTCCGTCACCTCCCGCACCCGCTCCAGCAGCAGCGGCAGCGGGGTGTCGTCCGGGTCGGCCTCCGGGTCGAAGCAGCCCCGGTGGCCGCCCGCTTCCGGGCCCTGCACGCACAGCGCGTCCGCCCCCAGGGCGGCGGCCCGCGCCGCCTCGTCGGGGGTGGTCACCGTGCACACCACGGCCGTCCCGGCATCGCGCAGGGCCGCCACCGTCGCGGCCGGCGGCGCGCCGAAGGTGAACGAGACCACGGGCACCGGATCGGCCAGCAGCCGTGCCAGCTTCGGCTCCCAGTGGTCGGTGTCGTGGACGTCCGGCTCCGGCAGCGTCACCCCGTACCGCTCGGCCTCCGCCGCCAGTTGGGCCCGGTAGCGCAGCACCGGGCCGAGATCGTCCGGCAGCGGGCGGGGCACGAAGACATTGACGCCGAACGGCGCCGTGCCGACCAGCTCCCGGGTGCGCGCCACCCGGTCGGCCAGCGCCTCGGGGGTGAGATAGCCGGCGGCCAGGAAACCGAGCCCCCCGGCCCGTACCACCGCCGCCACCAGCTCCGGGGTGGCCGGCCCGCCGGCCATCGGCGCCTGCACGATCGGGATGTCCAGCTCACGCAGTTCGAACATGCCCGCAGCGTAACCACCCCGAGCGGGGTGGAGTCCGCTCCACCCCCGGCAGGGGAGCGGGCAGGCTCGTGGCAGCCGGGCCGCCGCTCCTAGCGTTCTGGCCATGCGAGAAGAGAACACAGGGGCGGGCCCCGCGCTGCGGCTCGACGGCGTGCGCCGGGTGTACCCGGGCGGCGGCGGGCCGGGGCCGGCGCTGGACGGGGTGGACCTGGAGCTGGCGCGCGGCCGGTTCCTGGCGGTGCTGGGCCGGTCGGGGTCGGGGAAGTCCACGCTGCTGCGGTGCGCGGCCGGACTGGAGCGGCCCACGGCGGGCACCGTCCACCTGGCCGGAACGCCGCTGGCCGGGCTCCGGGAGAAGGCGCTCACCCGGCTGCGCCGGGACCGGATCGGGTTCGTCTTCCAGGAGCTGAACCTGGTGCCGTCCCTGACCGCGCTCCAGAACGCCGCGCTGCCGCTGCTGCTCGCCGGGGCGGACGAACGGGACGACCGGACGCGGGCGCGGGCGCTGCGCGTCCTGGACGAGGTCGGGCTGGCCGACCGCGCCGCCGAACCCCCGCACCGGCTCTCCGGTGGCCAGCGGCAGCGGGTGGCGATCGCCCGCGCCCTGATCACCGAACCGGAGATCATCTTCGCCGACGAACCGACCGGCGCCCTCGACCCGGTGACGGCGGACGACGTCCTCGCCCTGCTGCGCCGCGCGGTGGACGCGCACGGCCACACGGTCGTCATGGTGACGCACGACCCGGCCGCCGCCGCGTACGCGGACGAGGCGATCGTCCTGGACCGGGGACGGATCGTCCGGCGGCTCGCCGCGCCGTCCGCCCCTGCGGTCCTCGGCGTGCTGCGGGAGGTGGCGGCGTGAACGCCACCACCCGAGACCGCGCGCACTCCGGTGCGCGCAGTGCGCGGGGTGCGAAGGGGCGCGCGGGCGCCGCGGCGGTCCTGGCCCGGGCGGCGCTGCGCCACCAGCGGCGCTCCTGGCGCACCGTGTTCGTGGCCGTGCTGGCCACCTCACTGATGCTGGGCTGCTTCGCGCTCGCCGTGACGACGGTCGCGCTGGGCCGCCCCGAGGTCGGGCGGTACGCGGCCGCGCCGGTCGTGGTGACGGCCGATCAGACCACCCGCCACCGGGGCGCGCAGGCCCCGCTGCCCGAACGGCTGCGGATACCCGCCGGGGTGACGGACCTGCTGCGGTCGCTGCCCGAGGTGGCGCGGGTCGTCGCCGACCGGGAGTTCCGGGTGCGGGCGGACGACGGCACCACCCTCACGGGACGGCCGTGGGAGGCGGCCGGACTGGCCCCGTGGGGCCTGCGCGAGGGGCGGGCCCCGGAAGCGGCGGGCGAGGTGGTCGCGTCGGCGGACCTGGCGCTGCCGGTCGGCGCGCAGGTGGCCGGCTACCGCGTAGTGGGCGTCGCGGACGGCCCGGCCGCGCTGTGGTTCACGGAGCGGGAGGCGGCCCGGCTCGGCGGTCCGGACACCGTGGACGCGATCGGGGTGCTGCCCGGCCCCGGGGTATCGGCCGGTGCGCTGGAGGCGGCGGTCCGGGCGGCCCTGGACGCGGCCGGCGCGGTGGACGCGCGGCCCGCGGAGGAACGCCCGGCGGACGACACGGGGGCGCTGCGCGTCCTCACCGGCGACGACCGGGGCACGGCCGAGTCCCTGGCGGCCGCGCCGCTGTGGCGGGATCTGCTCGCGCTGTTCGGCGCGATCAGCGGCACGGTGGTGATGGTGGCCGGACTGGTGCTGGCGACCCTCATCACCCGGGCCCTGCGGCACCGCGCCGGTGAACTCGCCCTGCTGCGGGCGCTGGGCGCCCGGCCGGGCCAGCTGCGCGCGACGGTCTGCCGCGAGGCGACGGCGGTGGCGGTCCCCGCCGCGCTGCTGGGCGCGGCGCTGGCGGTCCCGGTGTTCGCGCTGCTGTGGCGCCCGGTGGCCGCCCAGGCAGCGACGGCCGGGCTCGGCCTGCCGCTGGTGCCGTGGGCGCTGCCCGCAGCCCTGCTCACCGCGGCCCTCACGGTGGCGGCGGTCGCCCTGGCCGCCCTCCCGGCCACCGCTGCCTCCGGCCGCCCCGCCACCCCGCGAGGCTCCGGAACGAGCCGGCCACCCGCCGGCCCAGCCCAGGACACCCGCCGCGCCACACCCCCGCCGCCCGCACCGACCACGCACCCCGGCCCCGCCCGCACCGCGAGCCACCCCCTCCCCCTGCGGCGCCGGCCGCCCGCCCCGAAGCCGCCCGCCCGGCCCGGCGCCACCGGGACATCCGCCTCCGGCGCGCCGGACGTCGCGGCCGACGGCCCGGGACCACGGGGTGGGCC
>NZ_JBHWJL010000198.1:0-9815 GCF_042731495.1 Streptomyces sp. NPDC059853 | reverse complement strand
GGGATCTGGCGCGGGACGGCGCGCCGGGCCCCCTGCCCGACGCGTTCGAGGCGATGATCCACGCCATACGCGACCTCCGCGACGCCATGCGGAAGGATCTGGAAACATCCGGCTGACCCCGGTGCCGGGCCCGCGGACGCTCCCTCAATCGCCGCCGGTGCCGGGCGGCCCGCCCACCCCGTCGCAGGTCAGGGTGGCCCGGTCCGCGTCCAGGGTGGCCGGGACGCCGAGCGGGACGGTGTGCGGGTGGGGACCGTGGCCGAAGGCGAGTTCTTCCGCCATCGGGACGCCGAGCGGGGCCAGGCGGTCCAGCAGCACGGCGCGGACCTCCTCGTAGGGGCCGCAGTCGCGCCAGGAGCCGAGGGCGATGCCGGCCACCCCCTCCAGCAGGCCGGAGCGCAGCAGCTGGGTGAGGACCCGGTCGATCCGGTACGGCTCCTCGCCGACGTCCTCCAGCAGCAGGATGCCGCCGGCCGCCGAGGTGCGGGCGTGCGGGGTGCCGGTCTGGGCCGCCAGCAGGCTCGCGCAGCCGCCCATCGTGATGCCGCGGGCCCGGCCGGGGACCAGGGTGCGGGCGCTCGGCGCGGTGAGCACGACGGGCTCGTGCGGGGCGAACAGCGCCCGCCGCAGGCGCTCCTGGGCCACCGCGTCGTCGGTGAACGCGGTGGTGCCCGGCATCGGCCCGTGCCAGGTGGGGACGGCGAGGCGGACCGCGAACGCCTCGTGCAGCGCGGTGATGTCGCTGAAGCCGAGCAGGGGTTTCGGCGGGGCCGCCGCCAGGGCACGCCAGTTGAGCAGGTCGAGGATCCGCTGGCTGCCGTAGCCGCCCCGGGCGCAGATCACCGCCGCCACACCCGGATCGCACCAGGCGCGCTCCAGGTCCCGGGCACGCTCGGCGTCCGGGGCGGCCAGGTGCGGCAGCGGTGCCGCGCCCCCGGCCGACGCCGAGGGGCCCGCCTCGACCCGCAGGCCCCAGCCGCGCAGGATCTCGGTCCCGGCCTTGAGCACATCCGGTTCCACCGGCCCGGCCGGGGCCACCACCGCCACCCGGTCGCCGGGGCGCAGCGCGCGGATCACCGGCGCAGCTCCAAGGCCGGCGCGTCGGGCCGCTCGATGCCGAAGGCGGTGAGGTACAGGGCGAGTTCGGACTCGACGGCGGTCACGATGGTCTCGGCGCGGCGGAAGCCGTGGCCCTCACCCGGGAAGGTGAGGTAGGCGTGCGGCACGCCCGGCCCGTCGCCCGCGGCGAGGGCGGCCAGCAGCCGGTCGGCCTGTTCGGGCGGGCAGATGGTGTCGTCCAACCCCTGGAGCAGCAGGAACGGCCCGGTGATGCGGTCGGCGTGGGTGACCGGGGAGCGGTCGCGGTAGCGCTCGGGGACCTCGTCCGGCGGCCCGACGAGGGAGTCGAGGTAGCGGGATTCGAAGTCGTGGGTGCCCGGCCCCGTCCAGCTCGCCAGGTCCAGGATGGGGTAGCTGATGGTGCCGCAGCGGTAGAGCCCGGCGGTGTCTTCGCCGGTGAGGGAGGCGGCGGCGGTCCAGCCGCCCGCGCTGCCGCCCCGGATGGCCAGCCGGTGCGGGTCGGCGCTGCCCTCGTCGGCCAGGGCGCGGGCGACGGCGGCGCAGTCCGCCACGTCCACCACGCCCCACTGTTCGCGCAGCCGCTCCCGGTAGGCGCGGCCGAAGCCGGTGGAGCCGCCGTAGTTGACCTCGGCGACGCCGATGCCGCGCGAGGTGAAGTAGGCGATCTCCAGGTCCAGGACGACGGGCGCGCGGGAGGTGGGCCCGCCGTGCGCCCAGATGACGTACGGGGGCCGTTCGTCCTCCGGTGCCGGGGGCGTGGCGCCCGGATGGGCCGGCGGGTAGACGGTGGCGTGGACGCGGTGGCCGTCCGGGCCGGTGAAGGTGCGGGACCGGGGCCGCGGGTAGTACGCCGGGTCGACGGGGTCCCGGTGGTGCTCGGCGAGCACCCGGGTGTGCCCGGTGGTGGTGTCCAGCTGGACGATCTGCCAGCCGATGTGCGGCCCGGCCGCGATGCCGGTGATGCGGCTGCCCTGGACGGCCAGCGAGGGTGCCCATTCGCCGTACGGGCCCGGTGTGTCGGCCAGTTCGCCGGTGGCCGGGTCGAGGACGCCGAGCCGCATGCCGCCCGCGCCGTGCAGCACGGCGAGCAGTCCGCTCTCCAGCGGGGCGAACCAGCGCCAGCCGATGCGCCACAGTCCTTCGGCGAACTCCTCCTGGCGCGGGCAGAGGTTGACGGCCTCCCCGGTGTCCGGGTCGACGCGGTGCGGGTTCCACCAGCCGGTGCGGTCGGTGGTGGCCAGCAGGGTGCCGTCGGGGGCCCATTCGGCCTGGGCGATGGCCTCCTCGGGGCCGCCCGCCAGGGTGCGGACGCCGGTCAGCCGGCCGTCCTCGTCCAGGCCGGCGATCTTCAGCTCGGTGCCGTCCCAGGGCATCGCGGGGTGGTCCCAGGCCAGCCAGACGGCACGCCGGCCGTCCGGGGAGAGCCGGGGGCAGGTGACGAACCGGGGCCCCTCCGGGGTGAGTTCGCGCAGCGCGTCGGGGTCGGTTGCGGCGGCGCCGTCCAGCGGTATCGCGACCGGGACCCGGCGTACGGCACCGTCCGCGCCGTGCTGCTCCAGCACCGCCCAGATCTCGCCGCGCTCCGGGTGCGGGCGCAGGTCGCACCAGCGGAGTGCGCCGCCCGGGCCGGCGGGCGGGGTCAGCGGGCGCGGGGCGGGTCCACCGGGGGCGTCCGGTTCCAGGAGGTGGACGCGCTGGTCACCGTGGTCGGTGAAGACGATCAGCGGGCCGCCCTCGGGGCGGGCGATGCCGGCCCACGGGTGGCCGCCGTAGCCGATGACCCCGTTGCGGACGTTCCACGGCGCGGGCAGGACCGTCTCGGCGACGCCGCCGCCGTCCGGGCGCAGCCGCACCAGGGCGCGCCGGCCGCCCTCGGCGGGGCGGGGGGCGGTCCACCACAGTTCCTCGCCGACGGCGCCCAGGTACTCGGGTTTGCCGTCGTGGGCGGCGACCAGGGCGGCGTCGATGGGCGAGGGCCAGGTTCCGTAGCGGTCGTACGCCATGAGCTGCCTCCAGGGCGGTGTCGGTCCGGGCGTCACCGGGTCACCCGGGGATCGTTCCACGACCTTGATCGGCGCTCCAGCCACCGGACCGGGTGTGTTCGCGCGGTGGCGCGTCGGGCGAGTCGGCGGCGGCGCGGCGGAGTTGGGGCGGCGGGCGGGGCGCGGCGCCGGGCCGGCTACGCCGGGCGTGCGGCGGCGGCCTCGGCCAGCTGGTCGAAGGTGCGGATCAGTACCGCGCGCCGTTGTTCCCTGAAGGCGGGCGAGGGCCCCAGCTCGTCGATCGTCCGCTCCCAGACGGCCAGGTACCGCTGTTTCCAGCCTTCCACCACCTCCGGGCGCAGCGGGGTGTCGGAGGTGTGGCCGGCGCGGGTGAGGACGTGGAGCAGTTCCAGCCGGCACGGGACGGCGACGCCCTCGTACTCGTCGGCCTCGATGGCGACCGGATCACCGTCCATGGCCTCGGCGATCTCGGCGACGAGCCCGTCGATGAAGGAGGACAGATAGTCCCTGGCGGTGTCGCTCTCGAAGTTTCCGCTGCCCCAGGTGCCCACGGTGTCTCCTCCACTCGATGGTGTCGCATCCCGATGACGCCATCGAAGCAGGGACCACTGACAACGCGGGCGGGGACGGTGGCCCTCGCTCAGCCGGCGGGCCCGGCGGCGAGACCGGCGCGCAGCAGCCGGAGGTAGGCGTCGGTGGCGGCGGCGCGGCGCTCCTCGGGGTGCTCGCTGATGGCGTGGATCAGTCCGCAGAACAGTTTCAGCAGGTTCTCGCCGGTCAGCGCGGGGGCGGGCCGGAGGCGGCCGAGGAGCCGCGAGACCCGGGTGACCAGTTCGGCCTTGGCCCGGCGCAGGTCGTCCGTCTCGTCGGTGACGGTGATCAGGACGGTGAACAGGCCGGGCTGGGCGAGGGCGGCGGCGAGCGCGGTGCGCAGGAACTCCTCCAGGGCGCGGTGCGGGTCGTCTTCCCGTTCCGCCGCGTCGGCCAACTGGATGAGGTCGCGGGCGGAGCTCTCCAGGACGGCTTCGAGCATCGCGCGCTGGGTGGGGAAGACGCGGTACACGGTGCCGACCCCCACCCCCGAGCGGCGGGCGAGTTCGTTGAGGGTGAGCGCGGTGTCGCCTGCGGCGATCGCCCGCCGTGCCTCGTCGAAGATCCGCTCTCTGTTCCGCGCCGCGTCGGCCCGCATGTGTCTCCCTTGGGCATCCCGTCAGGTGGATAGGTTATCAATTTTGCTGCTACGGTGAAGTCGATAGGTTATCCACTTTCTGTCGCAGGAGCTGCCATGACCGTTGTCCTCGTCCACGGGGTGCCCGAGACCCCCGCCCTCTGGAACGCCCTCAGGGACCACCTCGACCGGCCCGCCGTCGCCCTGCGCCTGCCCGGATTCGGCAGCCCCCGCCCCGCCACACTGACCGGCAAGGAGCCCTACGCCGCCTGGCTGGCCGGCGAGCTGCGGGCGATCGGCTGCCCCGTCGACGTCGTCGGCCACGACTGGGGCGGACACCTCACCATGCGCGTCGTCTCCGCCCACACCGACGTGCCGGTGCGCAGCTGGGTCTCCGACGTCGCCCACGGCTGGCACCCCGACTACATCTGGCACGAGGCCGCCACCCTGTGGCAGCGCAGCCCGGAGGGCGAGGAGTCCCTGGCCGCGCTGCGGGAAGCACCCTCCGGCAGCGGCCGCACCTTCGGCGATCTGCTGCGGGCCCGGGGCATGACCCCGGAGCTGGGCCGGGAGGTCGACGCGAGCCACGACGCGGACATGAGCGCGGCCATCCTGGCCCTGTACCGCTCCGCCCGGCCGAACCTCGCCGCCGACTGGGGGAAGGACCTCACCGGCCCCGCCGCGCCCGGACTCGTCCTGGTTCCGACCGGTGACCCGATGGCGCGCCCGGACCTCGACGCCGAGGTGGCCCGGCCGCTGGGCGCCCGGGTGACCGAACTGGACGGCCTGACCCACTACTGGATGCTCCAGGACCCGGCGCGCGGCGCCCGGGTGCTCACGGAGTTCTGGGACTCCCTCGGCGGCTGACGGGCCGCCCGCTCCCCCGCCGGGCCGGCACCGGCGGGGCGGCGGAAGCGGCGGCGGGGTTACAGGGCGAGCAGCGTACGGTCGAGCACCCGGGTACCGAAGTGCAGCGCCTCCACCGGCACCCGCTCGTCCACACCGTGGAACATCGCCTGGTAGTCGAAGCCCTCCGGCAGCCGCAGCGGCATGAAGCCGTACCCCTGGATGCCGAGCCGCGAGAACTGCTTGGCGTCGGTGCCGCCGTACATGCAGTACGGGATGACGTGCGCCCCCGGGTCGAAGTGCTGGAGCGCCTCCCGCATGACGGCGAACGCCGGGGTGTCCACCGGGGCCTGCAGCGGCGGCTCGTGGTGGTAGTAGTCCCAGTCCACGTCGGGGCCGGTGAGGGTGTCGAGGGTGGCGGCGAACTCCTCCTCGGTGCCGGGCAGCAGCCGCCCGTCGATGTGCGCGGTGGCCGTGCCGGGGATGACGTTCACCTTGTACCCGGCGTCCAGCATGGTGGGGTTGGTGCTGTTGCGCAGGGCTCCGGCCACCAGGGTGCCGGCCCGGCCGAGGTCGGCGACCAGCCGCTCGACGGCCGCGTCGTCGTCCAGGTCGGGCAGCGGCAGACCGTACAGCGCGGCGAGTTCGGTGAGCGCGGCCCGCACCGTGGGGGTCAGGCGCAGCGGCCAGCGGTGCTCGCCGATCCGGGTGACGGCGGCGGTGAGCCGGGAGACGGCGTTCTCCCGGTTGATGCGCGACCCGTGCCCGGCGCGGCCCCGGGCGGCCAGCCGCAGCCAGCCGGTGCCGCGCTCGCCCGCCGCCACCGGGTAGATGCGGCGGCCGTCGCCGGGGTGGAAGGTGTAGGCGCCGGACTCACTCAAGCCGATGGTGCAGCCGTCGAAGAGTTCGGGACGGTGGTCGGCGAGGAAACCGGAGCCGACATCGGCGGAGTCCTCCTCGTCGGCGGTGAAGGCGAGCACGATGTCACGGCGCGGGCGGATCCCGGCCCGGGCCCAGGCCCGTACGGTCGCGAGCACCATCGCGTCGGCGTCCTTCATGTCGACCGCGCCGCGCCCCCACACCACGCCGTCCCTGATCTCGCCGGAGAAGGGGTGGACGGACCACTCGGAGGCATCCGCCGGGACCACGTCCAGATGACCGTGCACGAGGACGGCGTCGGCGGACGGGTCGGTGCCCTCGATGCGCGCCACGACATTGGTGCGCTCGGGGGCCTTCTCCAGCAGTATCGGGTCGAGGCCGGCCTCGGTCAGCCGCTCGGCGACGTACTCGGCCGCCTTCCGCTCGCGGCCGTCCCCCTGCCCCCGGTTGGTGGTGTCGATGCGGATGAGGTCACTGGTGAAGGTGACGGCCTCGTCCAGGGCGGTCCGGTCGATGTGGTGCGGTGCGTCCGGGTCGTGCGGTGCGTTCGGGTCGTGCTCAGCCATACCATTCCTCGACTGCGTTGGATACCAGCGTGGTCAGCGCCTTGAAGCAGCGGATGCCCTCGTACATGGTGGGCGCGGTGTAGGCGACACGGCGCGGCCCGGTCTGCTCGACACCGGGGACGAAGGTGGCGGAGCCGGCCAGGTGCTCGGCGTCGAACTCCACCTCGATGACCCGGTCCCGGGGCGGGGCGGGTTCGTGCCGGGCCGCCAGGACGGCGCCGCGCGCGGCGGCGGACCGGATGTCCGCGGCGGTACGGGCGGGGGTGCGGCAGATCGCGGCGTGCCGGGAGACGTAGTCCTTGACGGCGACGGCGGGCGCCTCCGGCGCGTACTGCCGGGCGTCGACGCAGGTGAGGTCGTCGCCGGTGACCAGCACCACGGGGGTGCCGTACTCGGCGACCACCAGGGAGTTGAGCAGCCCCTCGCTGGCGCGTACGCCGTCCACGAAGACGCCGGTGATGCAGCTGCCGAGGTAGGTGTGGGCGAGGACGCCCTCGGCACCGGCGGCGCAGTGGTAGCCGACGAAGGCGATGCCGTCGATGTCGCCGCGCTGGACGCCCTCGACCATGCCGAGTTCCTTGTGCCGGCCCGTCAGCAGCTCGGCGCGGTCGTCCAGCTGCTCGATCAGCAGGTTGCGCATGGTCATGTGCGCCTCGTTGACGAGGACCTGATCGGCGCCGCCGTCGAAGAACCCGGCGACGGCGGCGTTCACATCGGAGGTGAAGACCGGCCGGAGCCGCTGCCACTCGGGCCGCCCGGGCAGACAGTCGGCGGGCCAGGTGACACCCGTGGCCCCCTCCATGTCGGCGGAGATCAAGATCTTCATGCCGCGTCAGGCTACGCGCTCCCCCCGGCGCGCGGAAGGCGCCGGTACGGGACGGGGCCGGGCGGGCCCCCGACCGGCCGCACGGGCGGGGGAACCGGCGGGCGTGGAGAGCAGGGCCGGGCGCGGCCGGGCGCCGCCCGGGGGTGTGCGGAGGGCCGCCCGGTACCCGCCGGGGCGTGCCGGGCGGTCCGCGCGCAGTCCGACGGAGCCGGCGCGGGCCCGCCGTACGGCGTTGTGACCCGGTCCGTGGCGTGGGACTCGGCACGCTCGCGGTGCCGCGGCAGGATCATGAAGCCGAGCGCCACCTGCCGGGCCCTGGGCGGGACGACCGGCAGGGAGCGGTGGGTGATCGGCGGACGGCGGCGTACTCCAGGCCGGCCTCCTGGTCGTCATCCTCGGGGCCGGACTGCGAACGGGACGGCGGACCGGGCGCCGTACCGGCGTCGGCTCGCGGGGACGGCACCGGCCCCCGGCGGCCGGCGGGGCGCGGGGCGCCCCGGTCGGGGGTGACGGGGACCGGGGCGCGCCGGCTCCGTACCAGGACGGGGTAGCCCAGGTCCAGCACGCGTGCGGCGACGATGCCGCTCTCCCCCGGGCTCATGCCGGGCATGATCTCCGGCAGGCCGCGGGCGAGGTCCTCGGCGTGGGGGAAGTCGGTGTGCCGGGCGAAGCCGGCGCCGATCGTGTCGCCCGGCGCGTCGGCGGTGCGCTCGGCGGCGCGCAGCGGGGCGGCGTCGGTGGCCAGCACCAGGACACCGCCGGGGTCGGGTCCGGCGAGCGGATAGGCCCACCAGAGGATGTCGGCGCTGCCGCGGGGGCGGCCGTCCTCGCCGTGGGTGCGGAAGCGGCCGGCGGTGGGGTAGCCGGGGGCGTCCAGGACGCCGGTGACCGGGAGGATGTCGGCGGCGGCGCGACCGAGCGCTTCTTCTCCGCGGAATCCGAACAGCCTGCGGGCTCCGCTGCTCCAGTGGGAGATACGGCCCGTGAGGTCGACGACGGCCACGGCCAGCGGAACACGTGCGGAGACCGTGGGTGTGTCGGGGATTGCGGGATCACGCTGCTGGGGGATTTCCGGCACGGTGGCCACCATCTCTCCTTACCCGGTGAGGGAGCGCTCCCACGGTATCCCCGGGCGGGCTGGCGGCGGGAGGCAATGGCCAAGGTGGTGGTGCGACCGGCGCGCGTACGCGCTGGGCGTGCGCGCCCCCCGCTCCGGCGCCCCTGACCTCGATCGCATGCACGTTCGATGACCGACCCGGTCACCGCGCAGGATGCCCCACCGGTGGTTAGCGTGGAAGAAGAGGATTATCTGGATATTGCATGCCCATACTTCCTTGTGGAGGCGGTACCGATGGCGGACTTCCCCGACGGAGCACCGATCTGGGCCGATTGTGTGGTCGCCGAACTGAACGCGGGAAAGACGTTCTACCGGGAGATGTTCGGCTGGGACTTCAGAAGCGCGGGTCCGGATTACGGCGGATACACGATGGCCACCCTGGACGGGAAGCCGGTGAGCGCGCTCATGCCCCCGATGCCCGGCCAGGAGCTGACTCCCACCTGGACGCTGTACTTCGCCACCTCGGACGTCCAGGAGACGGCCGGGCGGATCCGGGAGAACGGCGGCACGCTGCTGCTGGAGCCGATGAGCGTGGGCGAGTTCGGCCGGATGCTGATCGCCCAGAGCCCGGACGGGCTGACCTTCGGCTGCTGGCAGCCCGGCACCCACGAGGGCTTCGGGCTGAGGGGCGAACCCGGCTCGGTCTGCTGGAGCGAGATCGTCTCCCGCGACCCGGCGGCGTTCGACACCTTCTTCAGCGCGGTCTTCCCGGTGGAACTGCGCCGGATGGGCGACCCGGCCGAGTTCGACTACAAGACCGTGCAGGCCGGTGGCTCGGCGGTGGCGGGCCGGATGCCGATGCCGGCGGACACCACGGCGGCGACCGACACGTACGCGCGGCTGTACTTCGGCGTCGACCACTGCGACGACGCGGCGGCCACGGCGGAGAAACTGGGCGGCCGGATCATCAGCGAGCCGCAGGACAGCCCGTTCGGCCGCTGGGCGGAGTGCGCGGACGACAACGGCGCGCGTTTCACCGTGATCGACATGTCGACCACGAAGGGCGAGAAGCCCGCGATGTGAGCCGGGGCCGGGCCCGCAGGGCACGGCGCGCGGCCCGGTAGGTCCCGACCCGAGGGAAGGCGGTGGTGGGATGACGAGAGCGAAACGTCCACGCCCGCCGGAGCCGGATTATCCGGTGTACGTGGGCTCTTTCGGCGACGATCACCGCTACCGGCTGGTCTGGCTGCGCGGGGTCGGCTGGGAGCCGCTGTCCGAGGAGGAGTTCGAACCGCGGATCCGGCAGCTCTTCCCCGACATCGATCTGGACGACCCCGAGCAGGTGCACTGGGCCGACCGCCCGCAGGAGTGGCCGGCCTGGCATCCGGGC
>NZ_JBHWJL010000197.1:0-9819 GCF_042731495.1 Streptomyces sp. NPDC059853 | reverse complement strand
GAGGGGTACTCGGAGACGTCAAGGTTTACGGCGGAAAATCGTTCGGGATTCTGAAATTCGTTCGGGATACCGGACAAAGGGCGGGGGCGGCCCCGCGCGCTCACCGCGCGTCACCGCCCCCGGCCGGAGAGACCGCGCTCAGTCGGCCGCCAGCGCCGCCCGCTGCGCCGCGTCGAGTTCGGCGCACCCGGCCACCGCGAGATCCAGCAGCGCGTTCAGCTCGTGCCGGGCGAACGGCACCCCCTCGGCGGTGCCCTGGACCTCGATGAAGCGGCCGTCCCCGGTGCACACCACGTTCATGTCGGTGCCGGCCCGCACATCCTCCTCGTAGGCGAGGTCCAGCATCGGCACCCCGCCGATGATGCCGACGCTGACCGCCGCCACCGAGCCGGTCAGCGGCTGGCCCTTGCCCTTGACGAGCTTGCGGGTACGGCCCCAGGAGATCGCGTCGGCCAGCGCCACGTAGGCGCCGGTGATGGCGGCGGTACGGGTCCCGCCGTCCGCCTGGAGCACGTCGCAGTCCAGCACGATGGTGTTCTCGCCGAGCGCCTTGAAGTCCACCACCGCGCGCAGCGAACGGCCGATCAGCCGGGAGATCTCATGGGTGCGGCCGCCGATCTTGCCGCGCACCGACTCCCGGTCGCCCCGGGTGTTGGTGGCCCGGGGCAGCATCGCGTACTCGCCGGTGACCCAGCCCTCGCCGCTGCCGCGCCGCCAGCGCGGCACGCCCTCGGTGAAGCTGGCGGTGCACAGCACCTTGGTGTCCCCGAAGGACACCAGCACGGAACCCTCGGCGTGCTTGCTCCAGCCGCGCTCGATGGAGACGGGTCGGAGCTGGTCGGCCTGGCGGCCGTCGATACGAGACATGCGGGTGAGCCTAGTGGGCGGTCTCAGACGCGATAGACCGCCCCGGGCCTGGCCAGCTCCACCGGGCCGCCGAAGGCCGCGCGCGCGTCGCGCAGATTGGTCAGCGGATCGGTCCACGGCGGGATGTGGGTGAGGACCAGCTTCCCGGCCCCGGCCCGCTCGGCGCACTCCCCCGCCTGCCGGCCGTTGAGATGCAGCTCGCCGATGTCCTCCTTGCCGTGGGTGAAGGACGCCTCGCACAGGAAGAGGTCGCACTCCCTGGCCAGCTCGGTGAGGTTGCCGCACTCCCCGGTGTCACCCGAATAGCACAGCGTCCGGCCGCGGTGTTCGATGCGGAAGCCGTAGGTCTCCACCGGGTGCGTCACCCGGTCGGTGCGGACGGTGAGCGGCCCGAGCCGGAAGGTGCCGCCCGCGGTCAGCGGGCGGAAGTCGAAGACCTCGCTCATCGACTTCTCCGACGGCGTGTCGTCGTACGCCGTGGTCAGCCGCCGCTCGGTGTTCTGCGGGCCGTAGACCGGGATCGGCTCGCACCGGCCGCCTTCGTAGCGGTAGTAGCGGGCGACGAAGTAGGCGCACATGTCGATGCAGTGGTCGGGATGGAGATGACTGATCGCGATCGCGTCGATGTCGTACAGACCCGTGTACTTCTGCAGCTCGCCGAGGGCGCCATTGCCCAGATCTAGGAGCAGCCGGTAGCCCTCGGCCTCGATGAGGTAGCTGGAACAGGCCGAGTCCGCGGACGGGAACGACCCCGAGCAGCCGACGACGGTGAGCTTCATGGACGGGGGAACCTCCGTGGTGGGGTTCGAATGACTGTAAGTCGCACGGCGGCTCGCCGCGCCCCGGCCGGTCCGCGGTGTGGGCGGAATCACCGTCGCGGGGTACCGTCGGAACATGGACGCCTTGTGGTGGATTGTCCTGGTGGTGATCGCCGGTGTGGCGCTCATCGCGGCGCTCGTGGACGGCACCGCGCGGCTGGGCGCGGGCGGGTCGGGCCGGACCCGACGCCGGTGGCCGTGGGGCCGCCGCGATGACCGCGACGGACCCGGCGGCCGGGGCGACGGAAGCGGCCGGGGCGACCGGGACTGAGCCGGGCCGGTGCCCGGCCGGTGCCCCGCCGGTCGTCAGTTGCGCGTGGTCTTGCGGCGCACCTGGATGGCCAGCAGCAGCCCGATCGCGATCCAGATCGCGAAGGTGGAGGACCCGCCGTAGGACAGGAACGGCAGCGGCACACCGGTGACCGGCATGATGCCCAGTGCCATCCCCATGTTCTCGAAGGACTGGAAGGCGATCCAGGTGACGATGCCCCCGGCCACGATCGTGCCGTACACGTCGGGGGACTTCATGGCGATCACGCAGCCGCGCCACATGATGACGCCGAACAGGGCGATCACCGTCGCCCCGCCGACGAAGCCCAGCTCCTCCCCCACCACCGTGAAGATGAAGTCCGTGTGCTGCTCCGGCACGAACTGGCCGAGCGTCTGGCTGCCGTGGAAGAGCCCCTGCCCGAAGAGCCCGCCCGAGCCGATGGCGATCCGCGCCTGGTTGGTGTTGTAGCCCACCCCGGCCGGGTCGAGTGCGGGGTTGGCGAAGGCGGCGAACCGGTTGATCTGGTACTGGTCGAGTACTCCGAGCAGCCAGACCGCGACCGCCAGCAGCACCCCGGCCGTGACCAGCCCGACGATCCAGCCGCGCGCCGCGCCCGAGCTCATCAGGACGCCCAGCGCGATCGCGGCCAGTACCAGCGTCGTGCCCACGTCCGGGGTGGCCAGGATGAGCACCGAGGGGATCGCCACCAGGCCGAGCGCCCGCAGCACCGACGGCGAGTCGGGGACGGAGCTGTCGTCGCCCTCCACCCCGGCGGCCAGCAGGGTGGCCATGGCCAGGATGACGGAGACCTTCACCAGCTCCGAGGGCTGGAAGGCGAAGCCGCCGCCGAGCTGGATCCAGCTCTGCGAGCCGTTCACATTGCTGCCCAGCGGGCTGAGCACCACCAGGCACAGCACCAGCGTGCCCGCGTACAGCACCGGCACCAGGTCGCGCAGCCGGCTGTGGCCCAGCCACACCACCAGGGCGGCGAGCCCGCACCCGATGCCGATGTTCAGCAGGTGCCGCATCAGGAAGAAGTACGGATCGTCGCCGGTGAGGTCGGTACGGGCCCGGGTGGCCGAGTAGACCACGGTGGCGCCCAGCAGTGAGAGCGCCAGCGCGGCGCCCAGCAGCGGCCAGTCCAGCCGGCGCGCGATCGAGTCCCGGTCCATGAGCCGGCTCCGCAAGGTCCGCTGGACCTCGGAGCGGGCGCCGGTATAGCTGTGCACACTCACGCGAACGACTGTACGTGAGCACACCGACACTCAGCGTGAACCGGGCGCGGCTCTCGCGCCGCCCCGCCCGGATGTCAGGCCCAGAGCTGGCCCTGGAGCAGCTCCACCGCCTCTTCCGTGCTCGCGGCCGTGTAGATGCCGGTGGACAGGTACTTCCAGCCACCGTCCGCGACGACGAAGACGATGTCGGCGTCCTCCCCGTCCCGTACCGCCTTGCGGGCCACGCCCAGCGCGGCGTGCAGGACCGCGCCGGTGGAGACCCCGGCGAAGATGCCCTCCTGCTCCAGCAGCTCCCGGGTGCGGCGCACCGCATCCTCGGAGCCCACCGAGTAGCGGGTGCTGAGCACGGAGGCGTCGTACAGCTCGGGGATGAAGCCCTCGTCCAGGTTACGCAGCCCGTACACCAGGTCGTCGTAGCGCGGCTCGGCCGCCACGATCCGTACCTCCGGCCGCTGTTCGCGCAGATACCGGCCCACACCCATCAGAGTGCCGGTGGTGCCCAGGCCCGCCACGAAGTGGGTGACGGAGGGCAGGTCGGCGAGGATCTCGGGGCCGGTGCCGGCGTAGTGGGCACCGGCGTTGTCCGGGTTGCCGTACTGGTAGAGCATCACCCACTCGGGGTGCTCGGCGGCCAGCTCCTTGGCGACCCGCACCGCCGTGTTGGAGCCGCCGGCGGCCGGCGAGGAGATGATCTCGGCGCCCCACATGGCCAGCAGCTGGCGGCGTTCGGCGGAGGTGTTCTCCGGCATGACGCACACCATGCGGTAGCCCTTGAGCTTGGCGGCCATGGCCAGCGAGATCCCGGTGTTGCCCGAGGTGGGCTCCAGGATGGTGCACCCGGGGGTGAGCCGGCCGGCCTTCTCGGCCTGCTCGATCATGTACAGGGCGGGCCGGTCCTTGACGGAGCCGGTGGGGTTGCGGTCCTCCAGCTTGGCCCAGACCCGGACCGATCCGGAGGGCGAGAGCCTCGGCAGCAACACCAGCGGGGTGTTGCCGACCGAGGCCAGCGGGGAGTCGAAGCGCATCAGCGCGCGCCTCCGGCCACGGCGGGCAGGATGGTGACCTGGTCGCCGTCGGTCAGCTCGGTGGCGCTGCCCTTGAGGAAGCGGACGTCCTCGTCGTTGAGGTAGACGTTGACGAAGCGGCGCAGCTCGCCGTTCTCCTCCACCAGCCGCGCCCGGATGCCGGGGTGGCGGGACTCCAGGTCCGTGATCAGCTCGGCCAGGGTGGCGCCGGCTCCGGTCACGGCTTTCTCGCCGTCGGTGTAGGTGCGCAGGATGGTCGGGATGCGGACCTCGATGGCCATGAAAGCTCCAGATCAGGTGGGACGGCGTGCCATGGACGCGCCCGGTGGGTGACCGTGCGTGCCAGGGAGAACCATGCGGTCATCGTATCGATTCCCGATCAGTCACCGTAGGTGTCCACGATGCGGACCTCCTCCTCGGTGACCTCCCCGTCCACGATGCGGAACGAGCGGAAGGAGAAGGGGCCTTCGTCGTTGCCGCACTCGGCGGTGGAGACGAGGACGTAGTGGGCCCCCGGCTCGCCGGCGTAGGAGATGTCGGTGCGCGAGGGGTACGCCTCGGTGGCGGTGTGGGAGTGGTAGATGACCACCGGCTCCTCGTCGCGGTCGTCGAGGTCCCGGTACAGGCGCAGCAGATCACCGGAGTCGAACTCGTAGAAGGTGGGCGAGCGGGCGGCGTTGAGCATGGGGACGAACCGCTCGGGGCGGTCGCTGCCGGCCGGGCCCGCGATGATGCCGCATGCCTCGTCCGGGTGGTCCCGGCGGGCGTGGGCGAGGATCGCGTCGTGCAGCTCTCGGGTGATGGTCAGCATGCGGCCCACCCTAGAGGGGGTGCCCCCGGCCGCGTCAGCGGGCCGGGGGCGGTGGCAGGGGCGGGGGCTGAGGTCAGTCCTTGACCAGCGGGGTCTTGGCGGCGCGGGCCTCGGCCTCGGCGGTTTCGGCGGCGCGCTCGTCGGCCTCGATCTCCTCCTCGGTGTCACCGGCGTCGCGGCGCCGGACGTATTCGAGGACCTTCTTCAGCTCCCTCTTCACGACCGGGGCCAGCAGGTAGAGCCCGATGATGTTGAAGACGGCGGCCAGGAAGAGCGCGGAGTCGGAGAGGTCGACCAGGGAGCCCAGCGACATCATGGCGCCGATGATCACGAAGAAGCAGAAGACGACCTTGTAGACGGTGTCGCTGACCTTGGAGGCGCCGAACAGGTAGTGCCAGGACTTCTGCCCGTAGTAGGACCAGGTGATCAGGGTGGAGAAGGCGAACAGCAGCACCGCGACGGTGAGGAGGTTCGGGAACCAGGGCAGGGCGGTGGCGAAGGCGTCCGAGGTGATGGAGATGCCGACCGGCTCGTCGGACTGCCGGGCCGCCTCGTAGACCGGGCCGCTGGCGATGATGATGGTGAGCGCGGTCATGGTGCAGATGACCACGGTGTCGATGAACGGCTCGATCATCGCGACCAGGCCCTCGGTGGCGGGGCGCTTGGTCTTGACCGCCGAGTGGGCGATGGGGGCGGAGCCGACGCCCGCCTCGTTCGAGAAGGCGGCCCGCCGGAAGCCCTGGATCAGCGCGCCGATCACACCGCCGGTGACACCCTCGGGGCTGAAGGCGCCGGTGATGATGGTGCTGATCGCGTCGGGCACCTGGCCGACGTTGAACAGGATGACGATCAGACAGGCGGCGACGTACATGATCGCCATGGCGGGCACCAGCCTGGAGGTGACCGCGCCGATGGACTTGATGCCGCCCAGCAGCACCAGGCCGACCAGCACGGCGATCACCACGCCGAAGAGCAGGGAGCCCGCGGAGCCGGTGAAGAAGTCGGTGCTGTCCGAGGTGACGGAGGCCAGCTGCTCCAGGGACTGGTTGACCTGGAGGACGTTGCCGCCGAAGAGGGCGAAGAGCAGCACCATCAGGGCGGCGGGGGCCGCTATCATCCGGCCGAGCTGCGGCAGGCCGCGCTCGGCGAGGCCCTTGCGCAGGTAGAGCATCGGGCCGCCGGTGACCCGGCCCTGCTCGTCGATCTCCCGGTATTTCACCCCAAGGGTGCATTCGACGAATTTCGTCGCCATGCCGAGGAAGCCGCAGAGAATCATCCAGAAGGTGGCACCCGGGCCACCCAGGGAGACGGCGACCGCCACACCGGCGATATTCCCGAGGCCCACGGTGCCCGAGACCGCCGAGGTGAGCGCCTGGAAGTGACTGATCTCGCCGGGCGCGTCCTTCTGCTCGTACTTGCCGCTGACGAACTTGAAGGCGAGCTTGATGTAGCGGATCTGAGCGAAGCCGAAGTACACCGTGAACACGAGACCGGCGATCGCCAGCCAGGCCACGATCACCGGGAATTCGGCGCCGAAGACCGGGACGTTGTAGAAGACGATGTCCGACGCAACGCTGCTGATCGGATCGAAGAAGTCACTGATCGCCTTGTCGACGTCATCAGTCCAGGACATGGGTGGAGGTTCCTCTGGCTGCTGGTGGGGAAGGAAACACACCGCGAGTGGCGCGCTGGGGACAATTCAGATGGGGAATTTCCTACCACGCAACATCATGCACACAATGTGGCGCACGTCACAGCGCGGGTAACAGTCACATTACCCACACCCAATACCGGGTCAGATTACGGCAGAAGGGTGGCGATCAGGGATTCCTGAAGTCCGCCCAGCCAGAGATATGCCATCACCAGCGGCTTGTCGGGATTGTCATCCGGAAGGCCGAAGAGGCGGTCGCTGTCGTCATCCTTGCTGATGCCGAGCCGGACGCCGATCGCCAGCCGCAGATCGTTCAGCGTCCGCAGCCATGCCTGGGAGTCGTCCGGCGTCAGGGTGAGAACGGCCCCGCCCGGCCCGTTCTCCTGCCCGGAGAGCCCGTCGAGTGCCCGGATCACCCGCAGCAGATTCTCCCGTTTCCCGGCGCGCAGATCACCCTCGGTGAAGCGGCGGAACTCTGCGGAGTACTGCCGGGAGCGCTCGTCCTGATCACCGTCTTCCGGGCCGTGATAGGCGTCCGGGAAGAGCCGGGCGAGCGCGGGGTCGCTCGGCGGTTCACTCGGGCCCTCCGTGAACAGCGCGTCCAGTTCGTCGCCGACGCTCTCGGCCCGGTCACCGGGCCCGATCAGCTCCAGCAGCTGGACGGCCAGACTGCGCAGAATGGAGATCTCGATCTCGTCCAGCGCGATCGCCGCGCCGCCCGCCTCGCCGCCGGCCCGTTCGAAGTAACCCGCCATCACCGGTCCTGCGAGAGCGTGGCCCACAGGCCATAACCGTGCATGGCCTGGACATCCCGCTCCATTTCCTCGCGGCTGCCCTCGGAGACCACGGCGCGGCCCTTGTGATGTACGTCCAGCATCAGCTTCTTGGCCTTGTCCTTCGAATAGCCGAAATACGCCTGGAACACGTAGGTCACATAACTCATGAGGTTGACGGGGTCGTTGTGCACGATCGTCACCCACGGCACCTCGGGCTCGGGCACCTGCACCGGAGCGCCCTCGGACTGGGTGCGCTCGACCTCCATGGGGATGGCACTCACGCTCCCATGCTGCCACAGACCCCGATATCGTCACTTTGACGAGATGGGAGGT
Source organism: Streptomyces sp. NPDC059853 (assembly GCF_042731495.1). Classification (NCBI taxonomy): domain Bacteria; kingdom Bacillati; phylum Actinomycetota; class Actinomycetes; order Kitasatosporales; family Streptomycetaceae; genus Streptomyces; species Streptomyces sp. NPDC059853. Next base: position 2,032 of record NZ_JBHWJL010000197.1, on the reverse strand, counting down.
ACGCTGATCCCATGGATGACTTGGAGCTGGGGCTGCCGGTGGCCGTGCCCTCGACCGCGCTGTTCACCGACCAGTACGAGCTGACCATGCTGCAGGCCGCGCTCCACGCCGGCACCGCGCACCGCCGTACCGTCTTCGAGGTCTTCACCCGCCGGCTGCCCGCCGGCCGCCGCTACGGCGTGGTGGCCGGCACCGGCCGGCTGCTGGACGCGGTGGAGAACTTCCGCTTCGATCCGCCGCTGCTGGACTATCTGCGCGAGGCGCGGGTGGTGGACGAGCCGACCCTGCGCTGGCTCGCCGACTACCGCTTCACCGGCACCGTGCGCGGCTACCCCGAGGGCGAGGTCTACTTCCCCGGCTCGCCGATCCTCCAGGTCAGCGGCACCTTCGCGGAGTGCGTGCTGCTGGAGACGGTGATCTTGTCGATCCTCAACCACGACTCGGCGATCGCCGCCGCCGCGTCCCGGATGGCGGTGGCGGCGAGCGGGCGCCCGCTGATCGAGATGGGGGCCAGGCGCACCCACGAATTGGCCGCCGTCGCCGCCTCCCGCGCGGCGTACGTCGGCGGGTTCTCCTCCACCTCCGACCTGGCGGCCGGGTTCCGCTACGGCATCCCCACCGTGGGCACCAGCGCGCACGCGTTCACCCTGCTGCACGACAGCGAGCGGGACGCGTTCACCGCCCAGGTCGAGTCGCTGGGCACCGGCACCACCCTGCTGGTGGACACCTACGACGTCACCGAGGCGGTCCGCACTGCCGTGGAGGTGGCGGGACCGAAGCTCGGGGCGGTCCGCATCGACTCCGGGGACCTGCTGCTGGTCGCGCACCGGGTGCGCCGCCAGCTGGACGAGCTGGGGGCGCACGACACGCGGATCACGGTCACCAGCGACCTGGACGAGTACGCGATCGCCTCGCTGGCCGCCGCGCCGGTGGACGCGTACGGGGTGGGTACCCGGCTGGTCACCGGCAGTGGCCACCCGACCTGCTCGATGGTGTACAAGATGGTGGCCCGCGCGGCCGGGGACGGGCCGGACGCGCCGCTGGAGCCGGTGGCGAAGCGCTCCAGCGGCGGGAAGCTGTCCATCGGCGGGGTGAAGTGGGCGGCGCGCCGTCCGGACGCGGACGGGGTGGCCGAGGCCGAGGTCGTCGGCACCGGCGAGGTGCCCGCGGAGCTGGCGGATCACCTGCTGAGCGTGGAGCTGATGCGGGACGGGCGCGCGGTGGCACGGGAGCGGCTCGACGCGGCGCGTGACCGGCACCGGGCGGCCCGTGACCTGCTGCCGCTGTCCGCGACCCAGCTGTCCCAGGGGGAGCCCGTCCTGCGCACGGAGTACATCTGAGGCCAAAGCCTGACGGCAGCCTGTGACCGTGCCCCCGGTATGAGCCCTCGCCGCCGCCACGCCCGACCGCATAGCCTCGGAAGTGGTCGGCCTTGCACCCGATACCGTTCGAGACCGGAACCAGCCGAAAGGGTGTTCGTCATGCACCGCGCACTCATCGTCGTCGACGTACAGAACGACTTCTGCGAGGGAGGCGCCCTCCCGGTCGCCGGCGGCGCCGACGTGGCGGCGGCCATCACCGACCTGATCGGCGACGCCGCCCCCGGATACCGCCACGTGGTGGCCACCCGTGATCACCACATCGACCCGGGCGACCACTTCTCCGAGACGCCCGACTTCAGAACCTCCTGGCCACGGCACTGTGTGGCCGGCACCGAGGGGATCGGCTTCCACCCGAACTTCGCCCCGGCCGTCGCCTCCGGCGCCGTCGACGCCTGCTTCGACAAGGGCGCCTACGAGGCGGCGTACAGCGGCTTCGAGGGCGCGGACGCGGACGGGCGCACACTCGCCGACTGGCTGCGCGCCCACCAGGTGACCGAGGTGGACGTGGTGGGGATCGCCACCGACCACTGCGTCAGGGCCACCGCGCTGGACGCGGTGCGGGCCGGGTTCCGCACCCAGGTGCTGCTCGACCTGACCGCCGGGGTCAGCCAGGAGACGGTGGACGAGGCGCTGCGGGAGCTGGAGAACGC
>NZ_JBHWJL010000196.1:0-9904 GCF_042731495.1 Streptomyces sp. NPDC059853 | reverse complement strand
GAAGGAGGGCCAGTCGCGGGGGGCCCGCCCGGAGCCGCCGTATACGCCCAGGTCGACGGGGTTTTCGGAGACCACGTGGTCGAGGTTGTTGTGCAGCATGCGCAGGGCGGCCTCCTGCGGCCACCCCCGGGCACTCAGCTCGCTGCCGCGCGGCGCGCGCACGGGTCGCGGTCCTGACATCGCCCCTGCCTCCCTGCTGAGGATCCGTATTCAGCCACACCTGGCGCTGAATAACTTCAGTCATCCAGCGTTCTGCCCATCGACGCCCCGCTCATGCTTATCTGGCTGTATGCCTGACGTCCCGCCCGCGGCCGTCCCGGCCGCCGACCGCTCCCGGCGCCGCGACCTGGCCGTCGCCGCCGCCGTGGCCCACAACCTTCTCGACGACGAGCACCCGCTGATCGGCCTCCTCGATCTCCAGGACCTGCGTGAGCGTGCCTCCGCCCTCCATGCTGCCTTCGATGAGGTCACCGCGCCCGGCCAGCACGTCCTGCACACCTTCGCCGTCAAGGCCGCCGCCCTCCCCGCCGTCCTGCGCCGCCTCGCCGCCCTCGGCATCGGCGCGGAGGTCGCCAGCCCCGGCGAGCTGGCCCTGGCCCGCGCCGCCGGTGTCGATCCCGCGCGCATCGTGCTCGACTCCCCCGCCAAGACCCGCGCCGAACTGCGCGATGCCCTGGGACAGGGCATCGCCCTCAACGCCGACAACCCCCAGGAACTCGACCGCCTCACCGAACTCATCGCCACCGGAACCGGCCCCGCGGGCGGCACCCACCCCGACCGCACCCACGGCCCGATCGGCATCCGCGTCAACCCCCAGCTGGGCGGCGGCAGCATCGACGCGATGAGCACCGCCACCGCCACCTCCAAGTTCGGCGTCCCGCTCCGCGACGAGGGCGGCCGCGCCTGGGTGCTGCGCGCCTTCGCCGAACGGCCCTGGCTCACCCGGCTGCACTGCCACACCGGCTCCCAGGGCGTCCCCCTGGAACGGATGGCCGCCGGTGTCCGCGCCACCTACGAACTGGCCGAGGAGATCAACACCGCCGCCGGCCGCCGGCAGGTCGACACCCTCGACATCGGCGGCGGCCTCCCCGTCCACTTCGGCGGCGACGACACCATCCCCACCTTCGCCGCCTACGCCCGGCTGCTGCGCCGCGAGGTGCCCGGCCTCTTCGACGGCCGCTACGCCCTGGTCACCGAGTTCGGCCGGGCGCTGCTCGCCAAGGCGGGGCTGATCCTCACCCGGGTGGAGTACACCAAAACGGCGGGCGGCCGGCCCATCGCCATCACCCACGCGGGCGCCCAGGTCGCCACCCGCACCGTCTTCGCCCCCGACGCCTGGCCGATCCGGGTGGCCGCCTACGACGCCAAGGGCCGCCCCAAGACCGGCACCCCGGTACGGCAGGACGTGGCGGGGCCGTGCTGCTTCGCCGGCGACCTGGTGGCCCGCGACCGTGCCCTGCCCCCGCTGGCGCCCGGTGACCTGGCCGCCCTGCTGGACACCGGCGCGTACTACTTCTCCACCCCGTTCGGCTACAACTCGCTCCCCCGCCCCGCCGTCCACGGCTACGAGCCCGGGCCGGACGGCCGTCCCGGCTTCACCGTGCTGCGGCGCGCCCAGACCCTGGCGGAGGTGGTCGCCGAAGCGGGCGGCGACCTGTGACCGCCGCCTGCCCCGCGGCTCACTCCAGGAACAGCGACCGCTCCGCCGCCAGGGCGTCGAACGCCTCCAGGCGCGCCGGGGCCTGCGGCAGCGCGTCGCACATCGCCTCCAGCAGCACCCGGCCCAGCAGCATCGGCGCGCACACCGTGTCGAACGCCAGCAGGGTGCTCACCGGGGCGGGCAGCAGCAGATCGTCCGGATGCACCACCGGCGCGAACGGGCTGTCGGCCACCGTCACCACCCGCAGCCCGGCCGCCCGCGCCAGCTCCAGCGCCCCCGCCGTCTCCCGCGGATGGCGGGGCAGCGCGAAACACAGCAGCGCGCTCGCCCCGGCCGCCACCGCCGCGTCGATGCGGTCCGCCAGCATCGACCCGCCCTCGTCCAGCAGCCGCACCTCGGGGTGGACCTTGGCCGCGAAGTACGCGAACCCGCGCGCCTGCGCCGCCGCCGCCCGCAGCCCCAGCACCGGCAGCGGCCGGGACGCGGCCAGCAGCCGCCCGGCCCGGGCCACCGGCTCCGGGTCGGCGAGGGTGTCGGCCAGCTGCCGCAGGTTCGCGATCTCGGAGGCCACCGCCCGCTGGTAGAGGTTCCCCCCGGCGTCGGACCCGTCACCGGCCCCGGCCCCGCCGTCGCCGCCGCCCGCCGTCTCGGGACGCTGCGGGGCGCGCAGCGCACGCCGCAGCGCCGGATAGCCGTCGAAGCCCAGCGCCACCGCGAACCGCGTCACCGACGGCTGGCTCACCCCGGCCAGCCGCGCCAGCTCCACGCTGGACAGATACGGCGCCTCCCCGGCCCGCTCCACCATGCAGTGCGCGATACGCCGCTGAGCCGGGGTCAGCCGGTGCCCCGCGAACAGCTCCCGCAGCCGCGCGCCCGCGCTCCCGCTCGCCTCACTCATCCGCCGCAGTCTATGCAGCACGCCCCGCAGTGGGGTTGTCCCCCACTGCCCGGCACCCGGTGGCCCGCGTACGGTAGCGCCCATGAGCGACCCGGAGCCGGCCACCGATCTCGACGCGGCCGTACAGACACGGAAGGAACCCGGCGACGCCTACGAGTCGGAGCTGATCGCGTCCTTCCTGGAGAAGGTCGAGCAGCGCATCGACACGGCCGTCGACAAGCGCGTCCGCCGCCAGGTCGCCGAGCAGCAGATGGTCGTGGCCCGTGGCGGCCGGCCCGGGGGCGGGCCGCGCGTGGGCGCGGGGTACGAGGGGCCGGGGGCGGCGTTCGGGCTCGCCGCGGTCTCGCTCGTCCTGGCCATCCCGCTGTCGGCGATCGCCGCCGCCCATCTGGGTCTGGCGGGCCTGCTGGTGTGCTGGGGCGGCATCGTGGGCGTCAACGCCTGCTTCACCGTGGGGATGGCCCTGCGCCGCTCCGGTCCCGGCGCGCCCTGAGGCGGGGGAAGAGGTTGGCGGGGACCGCCGCACCCCGGTGCGAGCACCAGGGGCGGGACGACGGCGGTCCCCGCGGGGACACGGGCCGGGTCGGGGCCGCGCGTCCGGGCGACCAGGGAGGTCCGGGAGCCGCTCCGGAGGTCCTTGGTGCCGACACCCAGAACGATGCCGGAGCGGTGTTAACGACGCGTTGCCCGGCCGTGACACTTCGGAATCCGTTCCGGATATCCCGCGCGCCGGAGTGACTTTCCGGCCCGCGGTTACTTCTCCGGCCGCCGTTCCGCCGCGAGGAACGCCAGCAGGTCCTGCCGGCTGACCACCCCGGTCGGCTTGCCCTCGATCAGCACGACCGCCGCGTCCGCCGACTCCAGCACCGCCATCAGGTCCGCCACCGGCTCGCCCGAGCCGACGTGCGGCAGCGGCGCGCTCAGGTGCTTCTCCAGCGGGTCCTCCAGCGCCGCCCGCCCGGTGAACAGGGCGTCCAGCAGTTCCCGCTCCACGACCGAGCCGACGATCTCCGCCGCCATCACATCCGGGTGCCCGGCGCCCGGCTTGACCACCGGCATCTGCGACACGCCGTACTCGCGCAGCACGTCGATCGCCTCGCCGACCGTCTCCTCCGGGTGCATGTGCACCAGCGAGGGCAGTGCGCCGCCCTCCTTGCGGCTGAGCACGTCGCAGACCCGGGTCTGCGGCTCGCCGCCCTCCAGGAAGCCGTAGTCGGCCATCCACTCGTCGTTGAAGATCTTGCTCAGATAGCCGCGCCCGCTGTCCGGCAGCAGCACCACGACCACGTCGTCCGGCCCGAGCCCGCGCGCCGTCTCCAGCGCCGCGACCACCGCCATGCCGCAGGAGCCGCCCACCAGCAGCCCCTCCTCGCGCGCCAGGCGCCGGGTCATCCGGAAGGAGTCCTTGTCGGAGACCGGCACGATGGCGTCCGCCACCGTCCGGTCGTAGGCGGTCGGCCAGAAGTCCTCGCCCACGCCCTCGACCAGGTACGGGCGCCCGGAGCCGCCGGAGTACACCGAGCCCTCCGGGTCGGCGCCGATCACCCGCACCCGGCCGCCGCTGACCTCCTTCAGGTAGCGGCCGGTGCCGCTGATGGTGCCGCCGGTGCCGACGCCCGCCACGAAGTGGGTGATCTTCCCGTCCGTCTGCTCCCACAGCTCGGGCCCGGTGCTCTCGTAGTGCGAGAGGGGGTTGTTCGGGTTGGAGTACTGGTCGGGCTTCCAGGCGCCGGGGGTCTCGCGCACCAGCCGGTCGGAGACGTTGTAGTACGAGTCGGGGTGCTCGGGGTCCACGGCGGTCGGGCAGACCACCACCTCGGCCCCGTAGGCGCGCAGCACATTGATCTTGTCGGTGGAGACCTTGTCCGGGCAGACGAAGATGCAGCGGTAGCCCTTGCGCTGGGCGACGATCGCCAGCCCCACCCCCGTGTTGCCGGAGGTCGGTTCGACGATCACACCGCCGGGGCGCAGTTCGCCGGACTCCTCGGCCGCCTCGATCATCCGCAGCGCGATCCGGTCCTTGACCGATCCGCCGGGATTGAAGTACTCGACCTTGGCCAGCACCGTGGCCCGGATGCCCTCCGTGACGCTGGTGAGCTTCAGCAGCGGGGTGTTGCCGACAAGGTCGATCATCGACTCGTGATACTGCACTGTGGTCTCCGCACATCTACGGGGCGGGTTCGTCCACCCACTGAGTGCACCCTATTGCCCCGCGCGTGGACGTGGACGCGCGTTGCGCGGCCCAGCACCCTGGGCAGACAACACACCAGAGACCCGGAAGACGACGGGACGGCCGGCGAGCCGTTACGGGACGGACGAGACGGGAGGCGGGGCGGCCCCATGTCCAGCAGAGAGCGTGTGGCGCGGCGGATCGCGACGGCGGCGGCGTACGGCGGCGGTGGTGTCGGCCTGCTGGGCGGTGCGGCGGTCGGTCTGGTGCTGACGGAGGTGCAGCTGGCGCGGCGGCAGCTGTTGCGCAACGGCCGGGAGGACCCGCCGCCGCTGGCGGACGGCGTGTACGGCGCCGAGTACGCCGCGGGCGCGGGCGCCGGGCCGGCGGCGGTGCCGTGGCGGCTGGCGATGCTCGGCGACTCGACGGCGGCCGGGATGGGCGTGCACCGGGCGCCGCAGACCCCGGGCGCGCTGCTGGCCTCCGGTCTCGCGGCGGTCTCCGAGCGGCCGGTGGAGCTGCACAATGTGGCGCTGTCGGGGGCCAAGTCGGACGACCTGGAGCGGCAGGTGTCGATGCTGCTCACCGAGCCGGGGCGGGCCCCGGCGCCCGATGTGTGCGTGATCATGATCGGCGCCAACGACATCACCGGCCGCATGGCGCCGGCCGAGTCGGTGAAGCATCTGTCCCAGGCGGTGGCCCGGCTGCGGACGGCGGGCTGCCAGGTGATCGTCGGCACCTGCCCGGATCTGGGCTCGGTGGAGCCGGTGGCGCAGCCGCTGCGCTGGATCGCGCGGCGGCTGTGCCGTCAGCTGGCGGCGGCGCAGACGATCGCGGTGGTGGAGCTGGGCGGGCGGACGGTGTCGCTGGGGGATCTGCTGGGGCCGGAGTTCGCGGCGCGCCCCGGGGAGCTGTTCGGCCCGGACCGCTACCACCCGTCGGCGGCCGGGTATGTGACGGCGGCGATGGCGGTACTGCCCACGCTGTGCGCGGCGCTGGGCGTGTGGCCGGAGGAGGAGCGGGTGGAGCCGCTGCGCCGGGAGGGCTATCTGCCGGTGGAGCGGGCGGCGACCCGGGCGGCGGCGGTCGGCGGTACGGAGGTGAGCGCGGCCGCCGAGGAGTCGGCGGAGCGGCGCTCGCCGTGGGCGCTGCTGAAGCGGCGGCGGCGCCGGCAGCTGCCCGCGCAGCCGGCCGATCCGGACGGGGCGGAGCCGGCCGGCACGGAAAAGGACACCGCGGATCGGGACACGACGGAAGACGACAGCACCGGTCGGGCCGTGGACGCGGACCGCGAGGAGCGGCAGGAGTTGTCGCCGTAGGGCTGGACGCGGGCACATTACCTGCCGGTAGCTTATGAGGGCGTGTCCATCCGTGCCGATGGACCTCGACCCGGAGGGAATTCCATGCCAGAAGCAGTGATCGTCTCCGCAGCCCGCACTCCGATCGGGCGGGCCGTCAAAGGCTCACTCAAGGATGTGCGGCCCGATGATCTGACCGCCGGGATCGTGCGCGCCGCGCTCGACAAGGTGCCGGAACTCGACCCCGCCGACATCGACGACCTGCTGCTCGGCTGCGGCATGCCCGGCGGCGAACAGGGCCACAACCTGGCCCGTGTCGTCGCCGTCCAGCTCGGCTTCGACACCCTGCCGGGCGCCACCGTCACCCGCTACTGTTCCTCCTCGCTCCAGACCACGCGCATGGCGATGCACGCCATCAAGGCGGGCGAGGGCGATGTGTTCATCTCCGCCGGGGTCGAAACCGTCTCGCGCTTCGCGTACGGCAGCAGCGACGGCCAGCCCGGCACCCGCAACCCGCTGTTCGAGCCGGCCGGGGCCCGGTCCGCCGAGCGCGCCGAGAAGGGCGGGGCCGGCTGGCACGACCCGCGCGAGGACGGCGCCCTGCCCGACATCTACATCGCCATGGGCCAGACCGCCGAGAACCTCGCCCGGTACAAGGGCGTCACCAAGGAGGACATGGACGCCTTCGGCGTCCGCTCGCAGAACCTCGCCGAGAAGGCCATCGCGGACGGCTTCTGGCAGCGCGAGATCACCCCCGTGACGCTGCCGGACGGCACGGTCGTCAGCAAGGACGACGGCCCGCGCGCCGGTGTCACGCTGGAGGGCGTGCGCGGCCTGAAGCCCGCCTTCCGCCCCGACGGCCTGGTCACGGCGGGCAACTGCTGCCCGCTCAACGACGGGGCCGCGGCGCTGGTGATCATGTCCGACACCAAGGCGCGCGAGCTGGGCGTGACCCCGCTGGCCCGGATCGTCTCCACCGGCCTGTCGGCGCTCTCGCCCGAGATCATGGGCTACGGCCCGGTCGAGGCGTCCCGGCAGGCGCTGGCCCGCGCCGGGCTGACCATCGACGACATCGACCTGGTGGAGATCAACGAGGCGTTCGCCGCCCAGGTCATCCCCTCCTACCGGGACCTGGGCATCGACATCGACCGGCTGAACGTCAATGGCGGCGCCATCGCCGTGGGTCACCCGTTCGGGATGACCGGCGCCCGCATCACCACCACCCTCATCAACTCGCTCCAGTGGCATGACAAGCAGTTCGGTCTGGAGACCATGTGCGTGGGCGGCGGCCAGGGGATGGCCATGGTGCTGGAGCGCCTTGACTGAGGTGATAGAAGAGAGGTTCCGCTTCCGCGATCCGCGCGCCCCGGCGCGCCGGGTCGCGGTGGCGATACCGAAGTGTGCCCGGGATGTGATGCACGCCGCCATCCCGGGCGAATCCGCAGGTCAGCGAAGCGAGCGGGGTGGGTCCAGGGACTGAGGTCCTGTCCATTTCGTGACGTTTCACCCTGCCCGGCGTGGCCGCGTCCCGGAAACCTGAGATAGGAAGTCAGGGACCGAGAGCACTGGGAGACAGTCAGTGAGCGCCATATCCGTCATCCTGCTGGTGACCGCAGGCACCTCCGTGGCCCTGAGTGCGGCTGCCCTGCACACCATCCGTGGTCTGCGTACCGAGGTCACCCGGCTGCGCCGGGCGCAGCTCCCCGCCGCGCGGGGACCGGTACCGGCCGAGGAGATCCGCGCCGCCGTCGCGGACGCCCTGGCCGACGAACGGGAGCGGGAACTGGCGGAGGCCCGGGCCTTCTGGGCCGAGCAGGACGCCCGGGAGAGCGAGGGCCCCGGGGCGCTGCTGGCCGGGCGCGGCCTGGAGTACGAGGTGGCGGAGGCCGACGAGGACCTGCTGGACGCGCTCCTGGAGCGGTACCTGCTCAGCGACTCGGGGCAGGAGAGCGGCGACGGCACCGTGTTCGTCCCCCGGCAGCAGGACCTGTGCAGCGCGGCCGAGCAGCAGCGGCAGCCGGCCACCGAGCGCGAGGCGGCCGGCGAGGAGGGCGAGTCGGCGGAGCTGGCCGCCGCCCGCCGCCGTCACCCCTCCCACCCCGGCTACACGCTGGCCGGCGAGCCCGTCGAGGGCGGCGCGCGCCCCGGCATCGAGGAGCAGCAGCGCCGCACCACCGACCAGCTGAGCCAGCTGGCCGAGTCCCGCACCCCGCTGGCGGACGTCCGCCCCGGGCCGCTGGGCACCCTGGACGTGTACCTCTTCGAGGACGGCACCACCCTGTGCCTGTCCCCCAGCCAGCAGGAGACGGCGGAGCGGCTGGCCGCGGCCGTACGGGACGGCGAGGCGCCGGTCCTGATGGGCGGCTCGGGCGTCTCCGGCGCCTACGCCCTGACCTTCGCCTGCGGGCAGGACAGCGTCTATCTGCTGGCCGACCGCATCGTCTCCACCTGAGCCACGCGCCCCGCCCCTCCCCCGGGCGGACGCCACCGGGCTGCGGCACCGCCGGGCCCGGTGTTGGGTTGAGGCATGGACATGCTCACCGACCCAGCCGTACGCGCCTTCGTGGCGGCCGTGAACGCGGGTGACCGCGAGGCGTTCCGGGGCGTGCTGACCGAGGACGCGACGATGTCCGACGACGGCTCCGAGCGCGACCTGGCCCAGTGGGCCGACCGGGAGATCTTCGACGCCGGCGGGCACATGGCCGTCGAGTCGGAGTCGGAGGACGGGCGCGCGCTGATCGTCCGGTTCCGCAACGACACCTGGGGCGAGATGCGGACGTCCTGGCGGTTCGAGGTGGCGGACACCGGCCGGATCTCCCGCTTCGAGACGGGCCAGGTCTGAGCCGGGACGACCCCGGCCCCCGGACGGGCCCGGCACCGCCGGTCGTGCCCCCCGCGTCCCGGATGTGACGCGCGCCACGGCGCGGGCGGTCACACGCGCCGGTCGCCCGGTGTCAGTGAGGTGTCAGCATCCACCTCCTCCGGACACCGGGAGACACCATGGACGCCCGCCTGAATCTCTTCGGCAGCACGGTCGGGGCCAAGGCCCTGCGCCACCTCAACGCGGCCGGCAGGGCCCTCGCCGACGCCGGGCTGCCGCCCGCCACCCAGGAGCTGGTGAAGATCCGTGCCAGCCAGCTCAACGGCTGCGGCTTCTGCCTCGACATGCACACCAAGGACGCGTCCGCCGCGGGCGAGAGCGCGCTGCGGCTGCACATGGTGGCCGCGTGGCGGGAGGCGACGGTCTTCACCGACGCCGAGCGCGCCGCCCTGGAACTGACCGAACAGGGCACCCGGCTCGCGGACGCGGCGGGCGGCGTCACCGACGCCGCCTGGGCGGAGGCGGCCCGGCACTACGACGAGGAGCAGCTGGCCGCCCTGGTGTCCCTCATCGCCGTCATCAACGCCTACAACCGGCTGAACGTCCTGGTGCGGCAGCCCGCGGGCGACTACACCCCGGGCCGGTTCGGCTGACCGGGCGCGGGGCTAGAGTCGGGCCGTGGACGAGAACGACGAGCGGCTGACGGCCCTGGAAGAAGCGGTCGAGGAACGGGCCGACCGGCTGCGGGGGCTGGCGGAGAGCCGGCTGAGACAGGGGGCCGCAGCCGAGGGCCTGGCCCTGGCCCGGGAGCTGGCCCGCCGGGCGCAGCTCATCGAGCGGCCCGCGGCCGAGCCGCTGACCATGCCGGACGCGGGCCTGTTCGCGGTCGGCGACCAGGTGGCCGTCGCGGGCCACGACCTGGTGCGGGCGCTGCGCGAGCGCCCCGACCCGGCCGCCGTGGCCGCCGCACTCACCCTGCTGCGGCCCGGCACCTGACCGGCCGGGCGGCGGCACGGCACGGGCGGCCGCGGCTTCCGGCCGCACGGCACCCGGCACC
>NZ_JBHWJL010000195.1:0-9926 GCF_042731495.1 Streptomyces sp. NPDC059853 | reverse complement strand
CCCGGACGCGGGCCAACTCCTCGCAGCGTTGCTCCAGCTCGCTCAGCCGGGCGGCGGCCTCGTCGACGGACGCCTGGACTTCGAGCAGGCTGGGCGCGCCGGCGGAGCCGCCCTGCGCCAGGCGGCGGCCGAGGACGTCCCCCTCGGCGGTGACGGTGGTGAGGTCACCGCCGGCGGCCAGCAGCGCCGCGGCCTCTTCGAGCCCGGGGACCACCACGGTGTCGCGCAACAGCCAGCGGACCGCCTCCAGTACGTGGGGCGGACCGTCGACCAGGTCGGCGGCGGGCAGGGCCGGCTCATCGGGCGGGGCGCCGTCCCCGGCGCGCGCGGCGGGCAGGGAGCCCGCGCGGGGCTGTCCGCCGCCGGGGCCCGCGGCGCGCGGCGCCTGCGGCGCGGGAGCGGTGCTCCGCTCCCCGGACGCCTCCGCCGCCGGCTGCGGAACCTGCCGCCCCGCGGCGGCGGCACCGGCCTCTCCGTATGCGGCGGGCGCCGCGTTGGCTCGCGTTCCGGAGGGTCCGGTCGCCGCGGCGTCGACGCGCTCTCCGGCCCGCGCCGGTCCCGGCACCGCGGGCCGCCGCCCGGCCGCGGCGACCGCCGCGGCGGCGGGTCCGAGGTCGTGTTCCTGCGGCGCGGACCCCGGGACGGCGTCGGCGAGGCCGGGGCGCGCGGTCGGCTGGTGCGGACCACCCTCGGCGCTCTCCACCGCAGGGCAAGGGGCGCGGTCACCCGCTGGGGAGGCGACGGACTCTGCCCCCGGCGCGGGCCGGGCAGGGCGCATGGTCGGCGGGTGCGGATCGCCCTCCCCGCCTTCCGGAGCCGGGCGAGGCACGTGGGGGTCCGCCGACGAGGTGACGGCCGACGCCCCCGACGCGGGCCGGGCAGGGCCCGCGGTCGGCGAGCGCGGATCACCCTCGGCGGGCTGCCCGGCGGGGGCGAGCAGGAGCGTGGCCCGGCCGGCGTCGGTGTCGCGGAGGTGGCGCAGGGCTGAGGCGGCGGTGCCGGGGCCGTCCACCGCGACGGCGTCGGCGGCGGCGCCGAGTGCGGCGGCGACGGGGACCTCGAAGCCGGGGGTGACGGTGAGCAGTTCGGCAGCGGGGCCCAGGACGCCGCCGAGCGTGTCGGCCGCCGCCAGTACGGCGCCGCTGCCGTCCTTGCGCCGCAGTCCGAGCGCCAGGGCCTCGTGGCGGGCGCCGAGCGCGGCCCGTTCGCGTTCGGCGGCGGTCAGCGCGTCGCGGGCGGCGGCGAGCGCGGTCTCGGCCGCCGCCAGACGTTCCACCGCCTGCTGGTGTTCGGCTGCCAGCTCGCTGTCACCGGCCTCCAGGCCCGCCACCTCGGCGCTCAGCGCCCGGTGTTCCTGCCCGGCGCTCTCCGCGCGGCGGACCGCGTCCTCGTGGGCTTCGGTGAGCCGGTCGATCTCCGCCTGGGCCGCGGCGGCGCGGCTGCGGGCGGCGGCGGCCTGGCTGTGCAGCCGGGCCAGCCCTTCGCGGCGGTCGGCGACGGCGCGGGCGGCGTCCCGCAGCCGGCGTTCCTCCGCCGCCAGCTCCCGCTCCAGCGCCGCGCGGTGCTCGACGGTGTCCTCCAGCGCCCGCCCGGCGGCTTCCAGGGCGGCTTCGAGTTCGGCTTCCTGCTCCCGGATGCGGGCGGCCTCGCGGGCCAGGTCCTCCGGGTCCCGGCCGCGGCGCTCCTCGGGGGCGCCGCTTCCGGCGCTGGCGATGCGGGCCTCGGCCAGGGACTGCGTGCCGCGCACGCGTTCGGCGAGCTGGGAGAGCTCGTACCAGGTCTGCTGGGCGTCCCGGAGCCGGGGCGCCAGGGCCCGTACCTCTTCCTCCAGTGCGGCTTCCGACCGCGCCGCCTCGCGCAGCCGCCGCTCCGCCGCCTCCTTGCGTTCCTTGAGCGCCGTCTCGTCCGCGACCTCGGCGGCGAGGGCGCGGCGCTCGGCGGTCAGCTCGTCGGCGAGCAGCCGCAGCCGCGCGTCGCGCAGATCGGCCTGGATCACGGCGGCGCGCCGGGCGACGGCGGCCTGCCGGCCCAGCGGCTTGAGCTGGCGGCGCAGTTCGTCGGTGAGGTCCTGCACCCGGGCGAAGTTGGCCTGCATGGCGTCCAGCTTGCGCAGCGCCTTCTCCTTGCGCTTGCGGTGCTTGAGCACACCGGCGGCCTCCTCGATGAAGGCGCGGCGGCCGGCGGGGTCGGCGTGCAGGACGGAGTCGAGCTGGCCCTGGCCGACGATGACGTGCATCTCGCGGCCGATGCCGGAGTCGGAGAGGAGGTCCTGGACGTCCAGCAGGCGGCAGGTGTCGCCATTGATCTGGTACTCGCTGCCGCCGTTGCGGAACATGATCCGGGTGATGGTCACTTCGGCGTAGTCGATGGGCAGCGCGCCGTCGGCGTTGTCGATGGTGAGGGAGACCTCGGCGCGGCCCAGCGGCGGACGGCCGGTGGTGCCGGCGAAGATGACGTCCTCCATCTTGCCGCCGCGCAGGGATTTGGCGCCCTGCTCTCCCATGACCCAGGTCAGCGCGTCGACCACGTTGGACTTGCCCGACCCGTTGGGGCCCACCACGCAGGTGATCCCGGGTTCGAAGCGCAGCGTGGTGGCCGAGGCGAACGACTTGAAGCCGCGCAGGGTCAGGCTCTTGAGGTGCACGCCGTCGGACTTTACTCCCCGGCCGTCCCCGATCGGCCGTTTCGACGCGGGGGATGGGGGGCACATCAGTAGTTGAGCCAATGCGGTCCGTAGACCCGGAGGCGGTCCGAGCAGAACGGTGGTGATGACCCGGACATGACGAAGGGACGCCGAAGCGTCCCTCGCATGATCCGCAGGCGGTGCGTGTGTGCCGTGCCGGCCTGTCCTCGTCCTTGAGGTCAGGTCAGAGCGGGCTCCGCCTTGTGCACATCGATGCCGTTGAGCACCGGGTCGCTGTGCCGATGGGCGGCGGCCAACGCGTCGTTCTCCGCCTGGACGCGCAGAAGCTGCGTCTCCAGGTCCTGTACGCGCTGCTGAAGCCGTCGCATCTCGGCAAGGACTCGGGGGTCGGAGCCGCCGATGTGACCGAGAAGCGCCTTTGCCATGATGGATGGTCCTCCACACTGAGTGACCGACCGAAGCCGTGGTAGGTCGTGAGGGATAACGCCCGCGGTGGGTGCTCGGCACCCTCTATCTCAAGGCCACATAGCTGAGATGCGCGGGGATTTCAGAGTCTCACCAAAAAGTGGGACGGTCAACACGATCACACCGCGTATCGCCGGGGGTGCCGGGCCTGCGAAGACCGGACACCGCCGGGAGGCCGGGGCGCTGCGCGGCGCGCGGGCCGCGGTTTCGGGCAGTGATCGGTTGGCAGCCTTGCACGTGAGAGCGGGGTTGGCAACCACTTTCCGGCCCCGAACCCGCCACGTGTCGATCACCCGATCAGCGGATGGCGAAGTCCGGGTAGACGCCCCGGGGTGTGTCCCAAATCTCGGTGACGCCGTCCACCCGCCCGGGCGTGTCGCCCGTCCTGGCCCACTCCAACAGCCGCTCGCAGCGCTCCCGGGGACCCTCGGCCACGATCTGCACCCGGCCGTCCCCGAGGTTCGAGGCGAATCCGCGCAGCTCACCGATGGCGAGTGCCTGCGCCCGGGTGTACCAGCGGAAACCCACGCCCTGTACGTGTCCGCGCACCCAGGCCGTCATCCGGACGGGCTGGGACGGGTCGGTTTCGTGGGGCGTGGGTTCCTTCATGTGACGCACGCTATCCGGCCATCCGCACACGGCGCAGCCACGCCGCGCTCACGATGCCGTAAAGTCACGCGGCAGTAACGACCACTCATTCGAGTGATCTTTAAGTTGTCGAGTTGACGAGGACGGTGCCACCGATGGGTCGCCATCGCCGCTCCGTGCACACCCCGGCGCCTCTTCCCGCCCCGCGCGACGGGGACGGCCACCGGGGCGCACACCGAAGAAAGAGCCCCGCCCGCGCCGGGCTGCTCGGGGCCTCCGCCGCGCTCACCGTGGGCGCCATCGCCGTGGGCTCCGGCCTGATGCCGGGGATGGCGGACCGCTTCACCCTGACCGACACCGACGACCTCCAGGCCCACCCCGGGCCCGGCGAGGACCGGCTCGTCGTCGGTTCCCCCTCCGCCTCTCCCTCCCTGGAGCGCGGCGCCGCCGCCGAGGACCGCGAGGAAGCCGCTCACCGCGGCCGGGACCGTACCGCTACCCCCGAGCCCTCACCGTCGCCCGAGGCCGCCGAGAGCGAGGCGGAGGCCGAGCCGGAGCCGTCCGAGGAGCCCTCCGCCGAGGCCCCCGCCGCCGAGCCCAGCCCCTCGGCGTCCCCCGAGGCCCCCTCCCCCGAGCCGCCCGCCGAGGCGCCGAAGCCCACCCAGAGCGCCCCGGCGCCCGAGCCCGAGCCCTCGCCCAGCCAGGACCCGGCCAGCGCCGCGGCCGACGCCGTGCTGCGACTGGTGAATCAGGAACGCGCCCAGGCCGGCTGCCGGCCGCTGGTCCGGGACGCCGCCCTCGCCGAGCTGGCCACCGGCTTCAGCCGGGACATGGCCCAGCGCGGGTTCTTCTCCCACACCGACCCCGACGGCCGCTCCCCCTGGGACCGCGCACAGGCGGCCGGCATATCGAACATGGGCGGCGAGAACATAGCCCGCGGCCAGCAGGACGCCCAGGCCGTCATGGACTCCTGGATGAACAGCGAGGGGCACCGCGCCAACATCCTCAACTGCGACTTCACCACGCTCGGCGTCGGCGTGCACCTGGGCGACGGCGGCCCCTGGTGGACCCAGGCCTTCGGCTACTGAGCCGGCCCGGCCGTCGTCCCGCCGCCCCCGCTCAGCTCCCCGCCGCGGGCGGGCGCTGGCAGCGCGGGCAGTAGTAGCTGGACCGGTTCATCCACGGGCGGCGGCGGATCGGCGTACCGCAGCGGCGGCACGGCTCGTCCTCGCGCCCGTACGCGTCCAGCGAGCGGTCGAAGTACCCCGACTCGCCGTTCACATTGACATACAGGCTGTCGAAGCTGGTGCCGCCCTGGGCGAGCGCCTCGTTCATCACCTCACGGATGTGGGTGACCAGCTCCGCCGTCCGCGGCCGGGTGAGCGAGGCGGTGGGGCGTTCGTAGTGCAGCCGGGTGCGCCACAGGGCCTCGTCCGCGTAGATGTTGCCGACGCCGCTGATCAGCGACTGGTCCAGCAGCGCCCGCTTCACGGTGGTACGCCGCCGGCGCAGCGCGGCGTGGAAGGCGTCCTCGTCGAACTCCGTGTCCAGCGGGTCCCGCGCGATGTGCGCGATCACCTCGGGCAGCCCGCCGGGCGTCAGCGGATGCAGCGACAGACCGCCGAACGTGCGCTGGTCGACGAACCGCAGCTCGCCTTCCTCCGGATCGGTGAAGGTGATCCGGATCCGCAGATGCCGCTCGTCCGGTGCCGCCGCCGGCTGGATCAGCAGCTGACCGCTCATGCCCAGATGGGCCAGCACGGCCAGCTCGCCGTCCGCCAGCGGCAGCCACAGGTACTTGCCGCGCCGCCGCGCCGCGGCGATCTCGGCCCCGGTGAGCCGGGCGGCGAAATCCTCCGCGCCCGCCGCGTGGCGGCGGATCGCCCGCAGATGCAGCGTGCTCACCGACGCGATCACCCGGCCGCTGACCCAGCGGTCCAGACCGCGCCGGACCACCTCGACCTCGGGCAGCTCAGGCAACGGACCGCCCCTGCGCCGGGCCGTCCCCGCCGCGGCGCTCCGCCGCCGCGTGGATGGCCCGCCAGGCCGTCTCCGCCGCCTGCTGCTCGGCTTCCTTCTTGCTGCGGCCGGTGCCGGTGCCGTAGGTCTCGCCACCCACGCGGGCCGCAGCGGTGAAGGTCTTCTCGTGGTCGGGGCCCGCCTCGTTGATCACGTACTCGGGAACACCCAGCCCCTGGGCGGCGCTCAGCTCCTGCAGGCTGGTCTTCCAGTCCAGGCCGGCGCCCAGCTTCGCCGAACGCTCGATCACCGGGTCGAACAGCCGGTGCACCATCTCGTCGGCGGCCTCCAGGCCGCGGTCGAGATAGACCGCGCCGATGACCGCCTCCAGGGTGTCGGCGAGGATCGACGCCTTGTTGCGGCCGCCGGTCCCCTCCTCGCCCCTGCCCAGCCGGACGAACGCCCCCAGGTCCAGGCCGCGCGCCACATCGGCGAGCGCCCGGGCGTTGACGACGGCGGCGCGCAGCTTGGCCAGCTGCCCCTCGGCCAGCTCCGGATACGTGCGGTAGAGCGTGTCCGTGACGATCAGCCCGAGCACCGAGTCCCCGAGGAACTCCAGCCGCTCGTTGGTGGGCAGACCGCCGTTCTCGTACGCGTACGAACGATGGGTCAGCGCACGCACCAGAAGGGCGGACTCCAGCTGATAGCCGAGCCGCCCTTCCAGAACCGCGTGGGACGAGGCCACCTCCGCCGACGCCTGGGTCTTGGACCGATGGGCGTGAGACATGGAGCCTGTCACCCGCCGATCAGACGTCGATGACCTGACGGCGGTTGTACGTGCCGCAGTTGGGGCACGCGATGTGCTGCAACCTCGGCTCCTGGCAGCGCTCGCAGCTCACCAGGTTCGGGGCAGCGGCCTTCCACTGCGACCGGCGGTGGCGCGTGTTGCTGCGCGACATCTTCCGCTTCGGAACAGCCACGGCTACTTCTCCTGTGGATCGTCCCCGCGGGTGCGGGGTGTCTTCTTGTGGTCCGCGGGATCGAAATCCCGCAGTGCCGCCCAACGGATGTCGACGGCGGTGTCGTGATGGTGCTCCGGGTCGTCCGCGAGCCGTGCCCCGCACTCGGGGCACAGACCGGGGCAGTCCTCCCGGCACACCGGCTGCAGGGGCAGTGAAAGCACCACCGCGTCCCGCAGCACGGGTTCGAGGTCGAACAGGTCGTCCTCGAGAAAGAGCCGCTCCTCGTCCTCGGCGTCGTCGCCCGGCTCCGCGGTGCGGGTCCAGTCACCGGCGTCGGGGTAGGAGTACAACTCCTGGAACTCCGCCTCGGCCTCCTGAGCCAGCGGCTCCAGACACCTTACGCACTCCCCCGCCAGCGGTGCGCGGGCGGTCCCGGTCACCAGCACACCCTCCATCACCGATTCCAGCCGCAGATCCAGCTCCAGCGGAGCGCCCTGGGGCACGCCGATCACCTCGATGCCGAGACCCTCGGGGGCCGCGACACTGCGGGTGATCCGCTTGAGCGCACCAGGACGGCGCCCCAGCTCGCGGGTGTCGAACACCAGCGGGGCACGGTGGTCCAAGGGGGCGTTCAGGGCTCTTCGCTTTCTACGGGTTCTACGGGGCAGAACAAGGACGGATGAGGCGCGCGGCCCGATACGGGAGCCGACGGGCAGCCGTGATCACTGATGCGGCACGACCGAAGAGACAGCATACGTCACAGCCGCCTCCCCTCCCAATCGGCCGCCGGGGCAGGGCCTCAGGAGCGCCCCTGCTCGTACCGGCGCAGTTGTTCGGGGTCGATCATCCCGGTGTCGAAGAGGCTGGTCTCCTCCAGCGTCCCCGGCCCCTGGTAACCGGCGGCGGACTGCGGGTAACCGCCGTACCCGGGCGCCTGGGCCCCGCCCGCGCCCCCGTACCCGTCGTCCTGCGGGTAGCCGCCGCCCGCCCCGTACGGGTCCTGGCCGTAGCCGCCGCCCTGCGCCGCGGCGGCGTACCCACCGTCCTGCGCGTAGGCGGCGGTGTCCTGGGCGGCGTACGGGGCCGGGCCGTCCGGCTGCGCGGGGTAGCCGCCGGGGGCGCCGCCGTCCGTTCCGCCGGGTCCGGCCGGCTCGCGGGCCGGGGCGGTCATGCCCAGATAGCCGTAGGTGTCCTGGTCGGCGTCCGCGCTGTAGTACGCGCCCGCCGCAGGCACCGTCCCGGCGCTCTCCTGCTGGGCGACGTGCTCGGCCAGCTCGTCGATGGGACGGTGCCCGGTGAGCTTCTGCCGCCCGCGGCCGACCGCCGCCAGGGTCTTGCGCAGCACCGCCTCGATGGCGGCGAACTGGGCCTCCACATAGGCGTCGGCCTGCTGCGGCAGATCGCCGCCCGGGTTGCGGTCGGGACCCAGCAGCTTGTCGCGTCCCCGCTCCACCGAGCCGATGGTCTTGCCGAGGACGACCTCGAAGTTGGCGAGCTTGCTGTCCACGTAGTCGTCGGCCTCGGCCTTGATCGCGTCGGCCTCCTGGCGGGCCCGTTCCAGCAGCTGGGCGGCCTCGGCCTGGGCGCGCTGGACGATCTCGGTGCTCTCGACGAGGGAGCCGCGCTCGGCGTGCGCGGCCTGCAGGATGCGCTGCGCCTCCTGCTGGGCGTCGGCGACGACGGCCTCCCGGTCGCCCAGCACCTCCTGCGCCCGGGCGAGGGAGCCGGGCAGGGCCTCGCGCACCTCGTCCAGCCGGGCCAGCAGGTCGGCGCGATGGATCACACAGGACGCCGACATGGGCATGCTCTTGGCGCCGCGCACCGTGTCGACGATCTCATCCAGTTTCTGCGTAACGTCCACGGGTTGACTGTACGGCCAACGGCGCGCGGCGTGGGGCTCAGGCCAGTTTGCGCTCCAGGGCGCGCATCACCGGGTCGGGGACGAGGTGGGAGACGTCGCCGCCCCAGGTGGCGACCTCCTTGACCAGACTGGAGGAGAGGAAGCTGTGGACGGGGTTGGTGGGGATGAAGAGGGTTTCCACGCCGGTGAGGCCGTTGTTCATCTGGGCCATCTGGAGTTCGTAGTCGAAGTCGCTGACGGCGCGCAGGCCCTTGACGATGGCCGGGATGTCGTGCTGCTTGCAGTAGTCCACCAGCAGGCCGTGGTGGGCGTCGATGCGGACGTTGCCGAACTCCTCGGTGCACGCACGGATCAGGTCCAGCCGCTCGTCGATCGTGAACATGCCCTTCTTGGACTTGTTGATCATGACGGCGACATGGACCACGTCGTACAGCTTCGACGCGCGGCCGATGATGTCGATGTGTCCATGGGTGATGGGGTCGAAGGACCCCGGACAGACGGCGCGGCGCAACGGTGACTCCTCGGCTGGCGGTGGTGGGGTGACGGTCATGGCCGGTCGCTGCCGGCGGTGGGTCCGGAGAGGGGTCCGGGTGCCCCGGGGGTGACACGGCCGTGCCACAGGGTGCCCTCGCCGTAACGGCGGGAGCGCAGGGCGGTGAAGCCGGCGGGCCAGGGGAAGGGACCTCCCCGGGTGCCGCGCTCCACGGTGACCAGCGCGTCGTCGGCGAGCCAGCCTCCTGCGCGGAGTGTGAGCAGGATCTCGTGCAGTTCGGCGTCGGTCACCGCGTAGGGCGGGTCGAGGAAGACGAGATCGTAAGGGGTGTCCGGGGCGGGTTCCCGGACGACGGCCTCGGCCCGTGCGGTGCGCAGTTCGGCGCCGGGCAGGCCCAGGTCGCGGATGTTGGCGCGGACCGTGCGGGCGGCGCGTGCGTCGGCCTCGGTGAGCAGCGCGTGCGCGGCGCCCCGGGAGAGGGCCTCCAGGCCGACGGCGCCGGAGCCGGCGTACAGATCGAGCACCCGGCTGCCGTCCAGCGGGCCCCACAGGGCCGTCCACGTGGAGAACAGCCCTTCCCGGGCCCGGTCGGAGGTGGGCCGGGTGCCGCCTCCGGGCGGTACGGCCAGCCGCCGCCCGCCGGCGCTCCCGGCGATCACGCGGGTCATCACGGTCCTTCGCGGCGCTCGGCATCTGCTGTCGTCCACCACGCTATACGTGGCGGTGCGGCGGCCGTGCGCCGAGGTGGGGCGTGGGGAGGCGGACGGGGGCGGGCCGGGCGCGAGGAGTCCGGCCGGGTCAGCCGGCCGCGACGGCGCGGGCGTGCCGGCGGGCGGCCCGCGCGGCGGCGACCTCGTCGCGGTAGACCTCGCAGACGAGCCGGCGGTCGGGGGTGAGGTCGTGCTCCAGTTCGTAGAGGCAGAGTTCGCTGTCGTCCGCGAGGAGGAAGGCGTG
>NZ_JBHWJL010000194.1:0-9939 GCF_042731495.1 Streptomyces sp. NPDC059853 | reverse complement strand
GTCTTCGCCGCGTTCGCCTCGTCCACCGCCGGTCAGCTGACGGCGGGCCGGCTGCCGGTGGCGCGGGCGCTGCCCGCCGGGTGCTTCCTCCTGGTGGCCGGCATGCTGCTGATCGGGTCCTCCCTGCTCGCCGGTGAACTCGCCCTGCTGGTGGCCGGAGCGGTGGTGGGCGGCAGCGGCCAGGGCCTCGCCTTCCGCGCCGCGGTCAGCGCCGTCACCGCCCGCGCCCCGCGGGACCGCAGGGGCGCGACCACCTCCGCCTTCTTCGTGGCCGCCTACCTCGGCATCTCCCTGCCGGTCGTCGGGGTGGGCGCCCTCACCCTGGCGCTGGGGCTGCGCGACGCCGGACTCGTCTTCACCTGCTGCGTGACCGTGCTGGCGGCGGTCATCGGCCTCCACCTGCTGCGTACTCCGCCCGGGCCCGACCCGGCCGCCCCCGGCGGATAGGCCGTCTCTTCCGGATCTTCGCGGGGCCGCGCCGCCGGCTACGGGGGGCACCTCCCGGCCGAAGGCCGGGGGAACCTCGCCGCGTTGCCGGACTGCCCGGAGGACACCGCCCTGAGGGCACTCCGGCGCCTTGCGAGGCACCGCATCCGACAATGCGGCCTGATCCACGAAGAGCCACACGAGACGGCCCAGCCGCCCCGCCGTGGTCAGCCGCCGCCCGGCAGCCCGGCGAGCCGCGCCCCGCGCGCCAGCACCTGACGCAGCATGGCCGGGGTGAGGGTGCGGGTGGACATGTTGCGCCGGCTGGGGTGGTAGCAGCCGACCAGGGGAATCCGGTCGCCGCCGTCCGGGGTCCCGGCCCACGCCTCGGCGCCGTGCCCGAAGGCGGGGCGCGGCCGGGGGAGCAGCCAGCCGTCGCCCGCCAGCACGGCCGTCAGCGCCTGCCAGCCGAAGGCGCCCAGGACCACCACCGCCCGCAGGGTGGGGCGCAGCAGCGCGAGTTCGCGGGCGAGCCAGGGCCGGCAGGTGTCCCGTTCGGTGGTGGTGGGCCGGTTGCCGGGCGGGGCGCAGTGCACGGGGGCGGTGATCCGGACGCCGTACAGGTCCAGGCCGTCCCCGCGGTGGGTGGCGGTCGGCCGGGAGGCGAGCCCCAGGGAGTGCAGGGCGGCGTAGAGGGCGTCGCCGGAGGGGTCGCCGGTGAACATGCGCCCGGTGCGGTTGCCGCCGTGGGCGGCCGGGGCCAGACCGACGATCACCAGGGGCGCGTCCGCCGGGCCGAAGCCGGGCACCGGCCGGGCCCAGTAGTCCTGGTCGGCGAAGGCCCGGCGCTTGACGCGGGCGGTCTCCTCGCGCCAGGCGACCAGCCGCGGGCAGGCCCGGCAGGCCGTCACGGCGGAGTCCAGCTCCGGCAGCGTACGGGCCCGGGGCGCGGTGGCCGCGGGGAAGTCGGATGCTCCGGGAGGTACGCCGCGCATGCCGTGCCTTTCTGTCGGGGCGGGCCGGGGTCCTGGTGCCGGGCGACCGGGCGGCCCCGGCTCACCCCGCCCGATAAAATGTCCGAAGAGCACGAATGATCCCGACAGGACGATCTCATCGGCGGGGGATGGGTCTGGAGGTGTCGTCATGGCCAAGCGGATCAGGTACCGGCGTGTGTACGAGGAGACATCCCCGCGCGACGGCAAACGGGTCCTCGTCGATCGTGTCTGGCCGCGCGGTGTGCGCAAGGAGGACGCGCGGCTGGACGCGTGGCTGCGCGATGTGGCCCCCTCGGCCGAGCTGCGGAAGTGGTACGGCCACGACCCGGACCGCTTCACCGAGTTCCGCCGCCGATACCTGGACGAACTGCGCGACGCGGGGCACGAGCAGGCGGCCGGCCGGCTCCGTGACCTGGCCTCCCACGAGCCGCTGGTGCTGCTGACCGCGACCAAGGACGTGGACCACAGCCAGGCGGCGGTACTCGCCGAGTGGCTGGACCGCGCCCGCTGACCCGCCGGGCTCACACCCCGTCCGGCGGCACGGGCCGCGGCGGCGAGGGCTCGGTGAAGGCCCCGGCGAAGGCGGCGAGCGTGATGGTCCGGGCGGCGTGCGCGGGCAGTCCCGGATCGGCGGGCGTACCGAGCAGCACCAACTGGTGGTAGAGCGGCGCCGTGGCGGCGACGAGCAGCCGGCGGGCGTCGACGGGCGGGCGCAGTTCGCCGCGCCGGATCGCCCGCTCCACGACGATCTCGCAGCGCCGGTACCGGTCGTCCCAGAGCCGCCGCTGGGCGCGGGCGGCCTGCTCGGAGCGGAAGGAGGCGGCGATGAGGGCCGCCATCACCGGCGGCCGGGCCGTCATGGCCGTCTGGATCTCCTCGTTCAGCGCGGTCAGGTCCCCCTCCAGCGATCCGGTGTCGGCGGGCTGCCAGGCGTCGTCGTTCGCGGCGTCGAAGACATCGGCGAGCAGTCCGCCGACGTCCCCCCAGCGCCGGTAGACGGTGGTGCGGTGCACCCCGGCGCGGGCGGCGACGCCGTCCATGGTGAGTCCGTCGAAGCCGTGCTCGGCGAGTTCGGCGCGGACGGCGTCGAGGATCTGCGCACGCACCCGGGCGGTCCGGCCGCCGGGGCGGCGGCGGGTCGCTGGGCCGGCGGTCTCCGGGCCGGAGCCGGGGCCGGTGGCGGTCATCGCGGAGTTCCGTTTGCTCGGCGGACAGGGCTGTGGCAACATCTTAATGCATCAGTTGTCGCACTAACGGAGTTGCCGATGCTCTTCCCCAGCGTTCACCCGACCGCGCGGCCCACCGGCGCCGCACCGTTCCCGAATGCTGAGGAGACCCCGTATGACCGCACAGATCACCGCCCGCGCCGTCAGCAAGTCCTTCGACGGCAGGCTCGTCCTTGACTCCGTGACCTGCTCGCTCGCCCCCGGCGAGCGCACCGGCGTCGTCGGGGAGAACGGCTCGGGCAAGAGCACCCTGCTGCGCCTGCTCGCCGGGCGCGAACAGCCCGACGAGGGCGAGATCACCGTCCACGCCGCCGGTGGCGTCGGCTACCTCCCGCAGCACGAGGAGATGGAGCCCCGGGCCACCGTCCAGCAGATCATCGACCGCGCCCTCGGCGACCTGCGCGCCACCGAGCGACAGCTGCGCGCCCTGGAGCGGGCCATGGCCGACGGCGACGCGTCCGCACCGGCCGAGTACGGCGACCTGCTGACCGTCTTCGAACTGCGCGGCGGCTACGACGCCGACGCCCGCCTGGAGCGCGCCCTGCACGGCCTCGGCCTCGGCCTGGTGGCCCGCGACCGCACCGTCGGCAGCCTCTCCGGCGGCGAACGCGTCCGGCTCCGGCTGGCGGCGCTCCTCGCCGCCGCGCCGGACGTGCTGCTGCTGGACGAGCCCACCAACCACCTCGACGACACCGCCCTGACCTGGCTGGAGGACCATCTGCGCACCCGGCGGGGCACCACCGTGGCCGTCTCCCACGACCGGGTCTTCCTCGACCGGGTCACCACCGGCCTGCTGGAGGTGGACGCCGACCGCCGGTGCCTGGCCCGCTACGGCAACGGCTACCCCGGCTACCTCGCCGGGAAGGCCGCCGCCCGGCGCCGCTGGGAGCAGGCGTACGACGACTGGCGGGCCGACATCGCACGGCAGCGGGAAGCCGCCGCCACCACCGCCCGGAACGTGGCGCCCGGCCGCCCCATGAAGGACGGCAACAAGATGGCCTACGACCGGGCCGGCGGCCGGGTGCAGCAGTCGCTCGCGAGCCGGGTGCGCAACGCCGAGGAACGGCTGCGCCGCCTCCTCGCCCGCCCCGTCCCCCGGCCGCCGCAGCCCCTGCGCTTCACCCCCGCGCTGCGGGCCCGCCCGCTCACCGGCACCGTCCTGGCGACCACCGGCGCCGCCGTCACCGGCCGGCTCGGCCCCACCGACCTCACCGTGGCGGCGGGCGAACGGCTGCTGATCACCGGGCCCAACGGAGCGGGCAAGAGCACCCTGCTGCGCCTGCTCGCCGGGGACCTGGCACCGGACACCGGCACCGTGACCCGCCGCGGCCGGATCGGCCACCTCCCGCAGGACCCCCGGCCGGGCGCGCCGGAGGAGACCGTCCTGGCCGCCTTCGCCCGCGGCCTGCCGGGCGACCCCGGTGAACACGCCGAACGGCTGCTGGACCTCGGCCTGTTCCGGGCCGCCCAGCTCACCGTGCCGGTCGGCCGGCTCTCCACCGGGCAGGCCCAGCGGCTCGCGCTGGCCCGCCTCCTCGACCGGCCCCGGGACGTCCTGCTGCTGGACGAGCCCACCAACCACCTCTCGCCCGCCCTCGCGGAGGAACTGGAGACGGCGCTGGCCGGCTACCCGGGCACGCTCGTCGTCGTCAGCCACGACCGCCTGCTGCGCCGGCGCTGGCGCGGCACCCACCGGGACCTCGCACCGGCCCCGCCGGCCGTCCCCACCACCGCGGGCGCCTGACACCCCACCACCTGCCCGCGCCGCCCCCGCCCTTCCGGACAAGGACCACCACCAGATGCCGCACGTCCCCGCCGACCCCACCGCCCTGCACCCCGTCCCCGGCCAGCCCCGCGTGGTGCTGCTCAAGCCGCTGATCACCTCGCCGCTGATCGAGGCCGGGGAGTTCTCCTACTACGACGACCCCGACGACGCGACCGCCTTCGAGACCCGCAACGTCCTGTACCACTACGGGCCGGAGAAGCTCGTCATCGGCCGGTTCTGCGCGCTCGGCACGGGCGTGAAGTTCCTGATGAACGGCGCCAACCACCGCATGGACGGCCCCTCCACCTTCCCCTTCCCGATCATGGGCGGCTCCTGGGCCGACCATGCCGACCTCATCACCGGTCTCCCCGGACGCGGCGACACGGTGGTCGGCCACGACGTGTGGCTCGGCCACGGCGCCATGGTCATGCCCGGCGTCCGGATCGGCCACGGAGCGATCGTCGCCGCCGGGTCGGTCGTCGTCGAGGACGTGCCCGACTACGGCAT
This sequence comes from Streptomyces sp. NPDC059853, assembly GCF_042731495.1. NCBI lineage: Bacteria > Bacillati > Actinomycetota > Actinomycetes > Kitasatosporales > Streptomycetaceae > Streptomyces > Streptomyces sp. NPDC059853. Next base: position 5,020 of record NZ_JBHWJL010000194.1, on the reverse strand, counting down.
CGTCGGCGGCAACCCGGCCCGGCTCGTCCGCCGCCGCCACCGCGAGGCCGACATCGCCCGGCTCCTGGCGGTGGCCTGGTGGGACTGGCCGCTGGAGCACATCACCGCGAATCTGCGCACGATCATGTCCGGCAGCGTCGACGCCCTGGAGCGCGCCGCACCCACCGGCCCGGGCGAGGCCACCGGCCGCTGAGCCACCCCCGTCCCGCACCACCGGCCCCGTCACCGGCACCGCAGAAACGAGACACCCCATGCCCGCCCCCGGCCGCCCCGCCCCGTTCACCGAGCTGCTCCGGCGGCACACCACCACGCTCACCCGGCTGGACCCCGACGCCCCGCTGGACGACCTGGAGCCGCTGCGCCACGTCATCGGGGACGCCCGTGTCGTCGCGCTCGGCGAGAACTCCCACTTCATCGACGAGTTCGCCGCGCTGCGCGAACGCCTGCTGCGCTTCCTCGTCGAACGCTGCGGATTCACCGTCCTCGCCTTCGAGTACGGCTTCGGCGAAGCCTTCCCCCTCGACGCCTGGGCCCGGGGAGAGGGAAGCGAGGACAGCCTGGCCGCCCACCTCGCCGGCACCATCCCGATCGGCGTCGAGGCTCCGCTGCGCCGCATCCGCCGGCACAACCGCACCGCCGCCGCGCCGGTCCGCTTCGCCGGTGTCGACGTCCCGGCGGCCGGTGGTTCCCTGCGGCCCGTGCTGGCCCCGGTCATCGACCAGCTGCGCCGCGTCGACCCCGAGGCCGTGCCCTCGGCCGAGCGCGCGCTGCGGCTCGCCGGACCCGTGGACGGCGGCTCCGCGGCCGTCGCCGCGCCCGCCTGGGCCCGGCTCTCCACCGCCGGACAGGACGCCCTGACCGCCGCCCTGACACGGCTGCTGATCCGGTTCCGCGCCCTGGAGCCGCTGTACGTCGAACGCGGCGGCCGGGCGGAGTACGACATCGCCCTGCGCCGCCTCGAAGGGGCCTGCCACGCCGACTACGGCTTCTGCGCCATGGCCGGTCTCTTCGCCGGTGAGGGCCTGCCCGGCGACACCTCCGCCCGCGACAGCTACATGGCCGGGTCCCTGCTGTGGCACCTGGAGCGCTCCGCGCCCGGCACCCGGGTGGTCCTGGCCGCGCACAACGCGCACCTCCAGACCGTGCCGATCTCCTTCGACGGCCGGCTCACCGGCATCCCGATGGGCCGCTATCTGCGCGACGCGCTCGGCGACGCCTACCTCGCCGTGGGCCTGACCGCCGTCACGGGCCACACGGCGGACATGCCGCGGGACGAGCGCGCCCCCTTCGGCTTCACCGTCGAGGCCACCGCACTGGCGGCACCGGAGGAGGGCAGCGTCGAGGCGGCCTTCGCCGCGGCCGGTCTCGGCTCCGGGACCCATCTCGCCGACCTCCGGCCGCTGCGCGGACGGACCGCGAACCCCCCGGACCGCATCCGCCTCCAGGGCAGCCGGCTGCACACCCCCGTCGTGGACGCCTACGACGCGATCCTGTGCACCGGCAGTTCCACCGTCACCCGCGGCCCCGGCGCCCTGTAGCGGACGCGGCCGCACCGGCCACCGCGCCCGCCCCGCCCCGACCGGCGCGGGGCGGGGCGGCACGGACGGTGACGCAGACTCAGCGGCCCCCGCCCGGCCCGGTGGCCGGCTCCGGTTCGCTGATGCCGGGGCCGATGAACTCCACCCAGTTCACATTGAGTTCCCCAGTGGTCTTCACGAAGTACAGCGGGCCGCTCAGCGCGGTGCTCTCCCCGTCGACCGGGCCGGTGAAGTCCCCGTACACCTGCCAATCACCGGTCGCCTCGACGTGCACGGTGGCCACCGTCGGCCCCTCCGGGTCGCCGGTGCGCACCTCGACCGTGGCACCGGCCGCCGGGGAGGCCGCCCGCAGGCCGATCTCCTCGATGCCGGTGAGGTTCGCGGGCTCCCAGGCCCACCAGTCGCCGTCGTCGATCCAGCCGATGTTCTGGCCGCCCCCGGCCGTGTCGCCGGTCGGCTCCACCTCCACGCCCGGGGTGCCGCCGGACGGCGCGCCCGGCAGCCGCCCGGTGCGGTCGAAGTGCTCCGCCTCGCGGTGCTTGGGCTGGAGCACCAGCACCTCCTGGGTGGTCAGCGGCGGCGCGTCCCCGTGACCGAGGTCCGTGTAGGTCACGGTGACGGTGCCGAAGATGTTGGCTCCGGTGTGCCCCTCGTCGCCGGGCAGCGGGAAGACGCCCGAGCAGCCGCGGTACTGCTCGTACCCGTGCGAGTGCTCGTCGTGCCCGAGCCCCGGCTGCACGATCACCCGGTCGCAGTCGATCGTGCCGTCCTCCGCGTCGCTGACGCTCACCTCGTAGGCGATGCGGTCGCCGAAGGAGAAGTACCCCCCGTTCAGCGGGGCGCTCACCTCGATGACCGGCGCGGAGTTGCCCGCCGTGATGTCGAGGTTGGAGACCGAGCTGCGTCCCTCCTCGTCCGTGACGGTCAGCCGCGCGGTGTAGCGGCCGGCCTCGGTGTAGGTGTGGGTGGGGGCGGCCTCGGTGCTGTCCGTCGTGCCGTCGCCGTCGAAGTCCCAGGCGAGGGCGAACGGGATGCCGTCCGGGTGGTGGGACTGCGAGGCGTCGAAGGTGACCTCCAGCGGCAGCGGTCCCGAGGTGCGGTCCGCGGTCATCCGGGCGACCGGGGCGCGGTGGCCGTGCACGTAATCCAGCCGGTAGATGCCCGAGTCGGCGTTGTCCCCGCCGAACCCGCTGCCCCACTCGATGACGTAGAGCGCGCCGTCCGGCCCGAACCGCAGCGCGTGCGGCCGGTTGAAGTCCAGCTCCTCCAGCATCCGGGACACGTCCGCCACCCCGGTGCGTGCGGCGTCGGGCTGCACGGAGAACAGCCGGCTGTTGTTCCAGTCGGCGAAGACGGCCTTCCCGTCGAAGTAGGCGGGCCACTTGCGGTCGGAGTCGAGGTCCGGGTCGTAGCGGTAGGCGCCGCTGGTCATCGGGGCGCCGCTGGTGCCGATCTCGGGGACGCCGGTGCTGGAGGCGCCCATCCACAGTTCGGCCGGGACGGCGGGCGGCAGTTCGCGTACCCCCGTGTTGTGCGGCGAGTCGTTGACGGGTGCCGCGCAGTCGAACGCCGCTCCCGGGGTGCCGGTGGCGTAATCGAAGGCGTGGTAGGGCGTGTTGTCGCCGACACAGTAGGGCCAGCCGTAGAAGCCGGGCGCGTCCACGATGTTCCATTCGACGCGGCCGTCCGGGCCCCGGTCCGGATCGGCGGCGGCGGCGTCCGGCCCGTAGTCGGCGACGTAGAGCGCGTCCGTGTACGGGTCGATGCCGATCCGGAACGGGTTGCGCAGGCCCATGGCGTAGATCTCGGGACGGGTGGCGTCGGTGCCCGGCGCGAAGAGGTTGCCCTCCGGGACGGTGTAGCCGCCGTCCGGCTGCGGGGTGATCCGCAGGATCTTGCCGTTGAGGACCGCGCTGTTGGCGGAGGTGGCCTGCGCGTCCCAGGCGGCGCGGCCCGGCCGCTCGTCCAGCGGGGCGTAGCCGTCGGTCGGCGAGCCGAAGGGGTTGGTGTTGTCGCCGGTGGCGATGTACAGGTTGCCCGCGCCGTCGAACTCCAGCGCGCCGCCCGCGTGGCAGCACTGTTCGCGCTGCACGTCGATCTCCAGGACGACCTGTTCGCTGCCGGGGTCGAGGGTGTCGCCGTCGAGGGTGAAGCGCGAGACGTGGTCGACGGGGTCGGGGCCGGCGGGGGAGTGGTAGAGGTAGAGCCAGTTGTTCTCGGCGAAGCCGGGGTCCAGGGCGATGCCCAGCAGCCCGAACTCCTGGCCGGTGTAGACCGGGAGCGTTCCGGCGGTCACCACGGTGCCGTCGGGGTGCACGACGCGGACGGCGCCGTTGCGGTCGATGGAGAAGACCCGGCCGTCCTCGGCGATGGCCAGCTCCATCGGGTTGCTGGTGTTGTCGTCGAGCGTCACCTTCTCGAACCCGCTGGTGAGCGAGGCGCCACAGTCGGCCGGGATCGCGCCGGCCGCCGTCTGGATGCCGCCGAGGAGATGACCGAGGAACTCCGGTTCGGCGAAGGAGGCGGCCTCGTGGCCCATGCCGGTGTACCAGGCGCGACCGCCCGCGTAGTCGTGGCACCAGGCGATGGGGTGTTCGTGGCCCATGGTCCCGCCCTCGTAGGTGCTCTCGTCGAGCGAGGCGAGGACGTGCACGGAACCGCGTGGGTTGGGGCTGTAGTTGTACCACTCGTCGTGGCGTTCCCACTCGATCGGCAGTCCGGCGGTGGAGGGGTGGGCGGGGTCCTCGACCTTGACGGTGGCGGTCTGCGGGGCGGGGTGGCCGGCGAACCAGGAGCCGACGAGTTCGCCGTACCAGGGCCAGTCGTACTCGGTGTCGGCCGCGGCGTGGACGCCCGCGTAGCCGCCGCCGGCGCCGATGTAGCGCTCGAACGCGTCCTGCTGGGCGTCGTCGAGGACGTCACCGGTGGTGGAGAGCCAGACGACCACGTCGTAGCGGGCCAGGTCCTCGTCGTTGAAGACGGCGGCGTCCTCGGTCGCGGTCACCTCGAAGCCGTGTTCGGCGCCGAGTTCCTCGATGGCGGCGATACCCGCCGGGATCGAGTCGTGGCGGAAGCCCGCCGTCTTGCTGAAGACCAGGGCGTGGAAGGCGGCGTCGCTCTCGGCTTCGCCGCTTCCCGGCTGCGCGGTGGCGGGCCCGCCCGCCAGCAGCAGCGCCAGGGCGGCCAGGACGGCGACGGCGAGGCGCGCCGGGAATCCGCGGGGGTGTGGGGGTGCGGTTGTCACCACGTGCTCCTCACTGAAGAGGTGAAGAAGGTCGTGCGCTCCCTGCGCCCGGGGCGGGTTCGCCCGGCCGGCCGGCTCTCGGTTGTGCCGTGGGAGGTGCGGGCCCGCGCGTCGCGCGGGCTGTCGGCACGGCGGGTGCGGGCGTCCCGGCCCGGCACATCGCCGCATTTGTCAGACGGGATGACAAATTAGGAACGGATCGCGTACACGTCAAGACATCGCGCAGCCGCGGTCGTCC
>NZ_JBHWJL010000193.1:0-9940 GCF_042731495.1 Streptomyces sp. NPDC059853 | reverse complement strand
GGGCCCGTTCCTCGCCCTCGGCGCGGGTGCGGGGCACCCCGGGGTCCTCCTGCGCGGCGGCGTCCAGGGCGGCGCCGTCGCGGCAGACGACGGGGGAACTGGCGCCCACCCCGCGCGGGTCGAAGGCGACCAGGTCGAAGCCCTGCCGCAGCGGCTCGTAGGTGCGGGCCACGCGCGGCAGGGTGGCGACGCCGGAGCCGCCGGGGCCGCCGAAGTTGAAGACCAGCGAGCCGATCCGCCCGGCGCCCGGCTCGGCGCGGATCCGGATCAGCGCGAGGCTCAGCGTCTCCCCGTCCGGCCGCGCGTAGTCGAGCGGCACGGTCAGCCGGCCGCACTCCCACTCGGCGCCGGGCGCCTCGCCCGCGCCCTGCTCGGGGGTGGGGGCACCGCAGACGTCCCAGTCCACCTGCTGCCGGGTCAGCGCGGCGGGCAACTCCGGGCCCGGGGCGGCCGGCGGGGCGGCGGAGGGGTTCCCGACGCCGGGGATCGGCGCGTCGCCGTCCCCGGGCGCGGCGGTGCAGCCGGCCGCCAGCAGACACATCCCGGCCAGGACCCCCACCGCGCGCCGCACCGAACCACCTCCCCGGGGAGGCTACCCGGGCGGTCTGTCATGGCTGGTACAGGGAGGTGGCGGCGGCGTCGGCCACCGTGCGGGCCACCAGGGCCAGCGGCGGCACGTCCAGCTTCCACTGCTGCCAGTACAGCGGGACGTCCAGCCGCCGGCCAGGCGCCAGCGGGGTCAGGGCGCCGGAGCGCAGCAGCGGCGTGGCCTGCGGTTCCGGGACCAGTCCCCAGCCCAGACCGCCGGTGATCGCGTCGCGGAAGCCCTCGGAGGTGGGGACGTGGTGCCGCAGCGCCGCCGCGCCGTGCGTGCCGCCGGTGAGGTCGCGGACGAACCGGTCCTGGAGGATGTCGCGCCGGTCGAAGACGATCACCGGTGCGTCCGGCAGATGCGCGGCCAGCGGGCCGCGCGCCAGCAGCCGCCCGGCGAACCCGGGCGCGGCCACCGGCAGATAGCGGACCCGGCCCAGCGGGCGCACCAGGCACCCCGCCACCGGCTCTGCCGCCGAGGTCACCGCCGCCATCACCTGCCCCTCACGCAGCAGGGTGGCGGTGTGGGCCTCGTCCTCGTGGTACAGGTCGAAGCAGATCGGCGGGTCCTGGGGCACCCGGGTGAGGGCCGGCAGGAACCAGGTGGCGAGCGAGTCCGCGTTCACCGCGATCGGCAGCCGGGCCGCCCCGGCGCCCGCCGCGATCCCCAGTTCCTCGCGCGCGTCCCGCTCCAGCGCGGCCAGCCGGCGCGCGAAACGCACCACCACCTGCCCGGACTCGGTGGGCCGCACCGGCTTCGTCCGCATCAGCAGCACGCGCCCGGTGTGCTGCTCCAGCGTCTTGATCCGCTGGCTGACGGCGGAGGGCGTGATGTGCAGGGCGGTGGCGGCGGCGTCGAAGGTCCCCTCGTCGACGACGGCGAGCAGCGTGCGCACCTGGTCGACCGGCAGATCCGTCATCATGATTCCTTACGATAGCTAAGAAACTTTAGCTGTACTCATGACAGCGGTGTCCTTAGCGTCGTACCTCGTGAACAGCGCCCTCGCCCCCACCGCCCTCGCCGGCTTCGGCACCGGCCTCTCCCTCATCGTCGCCATCGGCGCGCAGAACGCCTTCGTCCTGCGGCAGGGCGCGCGCGGACAGGCGGTGCTCGCGGTGGTCGCCATCTGCGCGCTGTCGGACGCCGTACTCATCGCCCTCGGCGTGGCCGGACTCGGCGCGCTCGTCACCGCCTGGCCCGCCGCCCTCACCGCGATCGGCCTGGCCGGCGGCGCCTTCCTCCTCTGCTACGGCGCCCTCGCCGCCCGCCGCGCCCTGTGGCCCGCCGAGGGCCAGGCACTCTCCACGGAGGGCACGACGGCGGCCTCCGTCCGCACCGCCGTCCTCACCTGCCTGGCCATGACCTGGCTCAACCCGCACGTCTACCTGGACACCGTGCTGCTGCTCGGCTCGGTCGCCGCCGAACGGGGCTCGCTGCGCTGGGTCTTCGGCGCGGGCGCGATGCTGGCCAGCCTGGTGTGGTTCACCGCCCTCGGCTACGGCGCCCGGCTGCTGGGCGGACTGCTCTCCCGCCCCGGAGCCTGGCGGCTGCTCGACGCCCTGGTCGCCACGACGATGCTCGCCCTCGGCACCCTGCTCCTGGCCCGCACGTTCTGAGCGCCGGGTCCCGCCCGGGCCACTCGCCCGGCGCGCCCGCGCTCAGGAGCAGGTCTTGCCGTCCTCGGGGACCTTGCCGTCCAGGAGGTAGGCGTTGACCGTGTCCTGGACGCAGCTGTTGCCGCTGTTGTACGCGCCGTGGCCCTCGCCCTCGTAGGTGAGTTCCACCGCCTTGTCCTCGCCCAGGGCGGTGCGCATGTTCGTGGTGCCCGCGTACGGCGTGGCCGGGTCGCCGGTGGTGCCGACCAGCAGGATCGTCGCGTCGGTGGTGGTGCTGACGTCCGGGTGGGCCTGGGCGCCGGTCACCGGCCAGTCGGTGCAGCTCAGCAGGGACCAGGCCATGCCGGGGCCGAACACCGGGGAGGCGTCGGTGAATTCGGGCAGGGCGTCGTGCACGTCCGCGACGTCGTAGCGCTGGTCGGTGTCGGCGCAGTTGATCGCCACGAGCGAGGACTGGAGGGTGGAGTAACTGCCGTTCGGATTGCGGCCGTTCATGGAGTCGCCGAGGGTGAGCAGGATGGTGCCGTCCGGGTCCTCCCCGGCCATCGCCTCCTCCAGCCCCTGGGTGAGGAAGGGCCAGAAGTCCTCCGAGTACAGGGACTGGGCGATGCCGCCCCAGGCGAGGGATTCGGTGAGGGGCCGGCCGTCCGGGTCCTGGGTGGGGAGCGGGGTGGAGCGCAGGCCGTCGAGAAAGTCGTTCAGCTTCTGCTCGCCCTCCTCCGGGGAGCCGCCCAGCGGGCAGTTCTCGCGCTGCGCGCAGCTCTCCATGTACGTGGTGAGCGCCTGCTGGAAGCCCTCGGCCTGGGCGAGCGCGCCCTGCCGGGCGTCGGCGGTCGGGTCCACGACCGCGTCCAGGGCCGCGCGGCCGACCCGCTGGGGGAAGAGGTGCGCGTACACGCCGCCCAGCTGCGTGCCGTACGAGATGCCGAAGTAGTGCAGCTTGTCGTCGCCGAGCACGTGCCGCATCAGGTCCATGTCGCGGGCGGTGTTGACGGTGGTGAGGTGGGGGAGGAGCGGCCCCGCCGCGGATTCGCAGGCGGCGGCGAAGGAACGGAGGCGGGTGAGGTGGCTCTGTTCCTCCGCCTCGTCGGTGGGGACCAGGTTCTCGGCGAAGTACTCGTCGAGCTGCTTGCCGTTCAGGCACACCAGGCCGTCGCTGGCGCCGACGCCGCGCGGGTCGAAGCTCACCAGGTCGTAGCGCTTGGCCAGTTCGGTGTAGTCGCTGCCGAACGCCGGGAGGGTGGCCACCCCGGAGCCGCCCGGTCCGCCGAAGTTGAACAGCAGCGAGCCGATGCGCTCGTCGCCGCCCGCCGGGGTGCGGGCCCGGATCAGGGCGAGGTCGAGGGTGTCGCCGCCGGGGTCGGAGTAGTCGACGGGGGCCTTCATGGTGGCGCACTCCCAGGTCGCGCCGTCCGGCAGCGGGGAGGGCGAGCCGCCGGTGTCGCCCTGTTCCGCGTCGGGCGCCTGGCAGGCCGACCAGTCGGGTTTCTGGCCGGTCAGCTCCTCGGGCAGCTGGTCGGTGGCCACCGGGCCGCTCGCCGACGGCGATTCCGTCCCCGCGATGGGTTCGGGGCCACCGTCCGCCGTGCAGCCCGCCGCCGGCAGCAGTGCCAGGACGGAGAGGACGGCGGTCAGGCGGGCACGGTACATCGACGGCTCCGATCGGTCGGGGACGCTCATCTTCCGGTCCCGCCCGCCGGCCCCGCACGTGCTGGGGCGCATGCGGGTGACCCTCAGCGTCCGCCCCCGCCCACCGGCAGCCACCGGCCGCGCAGGGCGGTGAGGATGGTGGCCGCCACCGCGAGCAGCAGCAGGGAGAGCGCGGTCGCCCCGGCCGGGTCGTTCTGAAGCAGCAGATAGACCTGGAGCGGCAGCGTCTGGGTGGTGCCCGGCAGGTTCCCGGCGAAGGTGATGGTTGCGCCGAACTCGCCCAGCGCCCGCGCCCAGGCCAGCGCCGCCCCCGCCACCAGCGCGGGCCGCGCCATGGGGAGCGTCACCAGCCACAGGATGCGCAGCGGTCCCGCGCCCATGGTGGCGGCGGCCTCCTCGTACAGCGGGTCGATGCCCGCGAGCGCGCCCTCCAGGCTGATGACCAGGAACGGCATGGCGACGAACGCGGCGGCGACCACCGCGCCCGCCGTGCTGAACGGCAGGCCGATCCCGACCGACGCCAGCCAGTCGCCGAGCAGTCCGCGCCGGCCGAAGCCCTGGAGCAGCGCCACCCCGGCCACGGTGGGCGGCAGCACCATGGGGAGCAGGACGAGCGAGCGGATCAGCGGTTTGCCCGGGATCCGGGCGCGGGCCAGCAGCCAGGCGAGCGGGACGCCGAGGAGCAGCGAGACGAGCAGCGCCCACGCCGACACCACCAGGGAGAGCCGCAGGGCTTCGGTGACGGCCGGGTCGGTGAGCCGGCCGGCGAGGGAGGACCAGGGGGCGCGGGTGACGATGCCGAGCAGCGGGACGAGGAGGAAGGCGACCGCCCCGGCCGCCGGGAGCAGCAGGGTCAGCGGTGCGGTGCGGCGTTTCACGGGGTGACGAAGCCGGCTTCGGCCAGCAGGTCCCGGGCGGGCCCGGTGCCGAGCCAGCTGACGAAGGCGGCGGCCTCGTCGGGGTGCCCGGTGCTGTTGAGGACGGCGGCGGGGTACTCGGCGACGACGTTCTGCGCGGCCGGGATGGGGACGGTGTCCACCTCGTCCCCGGCGGAGGCGGCGTCGGTGGCGTACACGAGGCCCGCGTCGGCCTCCGCCAGCCGTACCTTGCCGAGGACGGCGCGGACGTTCGGCTCCTGGGAGACGGGGGTGACGGTGACGCCGGCCCGGTCCAGGATCTCCTCGCCGTAGCGGCCGGCCGGGACCTCGGGGGCGGCCAGGACGAGGCGGAGCCCTTCTCGGCCGAGGCCGGCGAGGCCGGTGACGCCGGCGGGGTTGCCGGGCGGGGTGACGATGACGAGTGCGTTGCGGGCGACGACGGTGGGCGCGCCGTGGTCGCCGGTCTCGGCGCGCACCGCGTCCAGGGTGGCGGTGTCGGCGGTGACGAGGGCGTCGGCGGGGACGCCCTGGTGGATCTGGGCGGCGAGTTCCTGGGAGCCGGCGAAGGAGAACCGGACGGTGACGCCCTCGTGTTCCTCCTCGAAGAGCGGGCCGGCCTCGGTGAAGACGTCGGTGAGGGAGGCGGCGGCCAGCACGGTCAGTTCGGTGGTGGCGCGGTCGCCGTCGCCGTCGCCGTTCGTGCCGCAGCCGGCGAGCAGGACGGTGGCGGTCAGGGCCGCCGCGCAGCCGAGCGGACGGTTCCTCACAGCTCGTTCCCCCGGTCGATGTGCACGCTGGTGGCCTTGACCCGGGCCGTGGCCTCCATGCCGACGGCCAGACCGAGTTCCTCGACGGCTTCCCGGGTGACGAGGGAGACCAGCCGGTGCGGTCCGGCCTGGATCTCCACCTGGGCGGCGATGTCGCCGAGTTTCACGGCGGTGATGATGCCGGGGAAGGCGTTGCGGGTGCTGGTGTACGCCTCGCCCGCGTCGTCGTCCGCCCCTTCGGCGGCGAGCGTGACGGCGAAGGCCGCGAGGTCGGCGCCTTCGATGAGCCGCTTTCCGGCGTCGTCCCGCCGGGTCGGCAGCCGCCCGGCGTCCGCCCAGCGGCGGACCGTGTCGGGGCTGACCCCGAGGAGCCGGGCGGCGCGGCCGATCGTATAGGAACGCATGTGCGGCACGTTAGGCCGAATGGGCTCGCAGGTGCAAGGCCGCCCCGGGAGTTGGGCGGGCGCCTGCGCCCCGTGGGTCAGGTGGTGAGGTGGTCGGCGAGCAGCAGGACCCCGATGGTGGCCATCGCCAGCCCGGAGAGCCGGCTGACGGCGCGCGCCGCGGCCGGGCGGGAGCGCAGTACGGCGCGCGCCGTCAGCCCCACGCCCGCGTACACCGCCCCGCAGTTGACGGTGTGCACCAGGCCGAGCAGGGCAAGCTGCACGGCCAGGGGCCAGCCGCTGTCCCGCGAGGTGAACTGCGGCAGCAGGGCGACGAACAGCAGCAGCGCCTTCGGGTTGAGGCCGCTGATGCCCGCTCCCTTGAGCACCTTGGCCCACCGGGAGGCCGGGGCCTCGCCTCCGGCCTCGGCCGCCGGGGCGGCGGGCCGGGCCAGCGCGGTCGCCCCGAGCCAGACCAGATAGGCCGCCCCCAGCGCGGTGAGCGCGGTGAGCAGCGCGGGGCTGCCCGCCAGGACGGCGCCCACTCCCGCCGCCACGACGGCGGTCAGCGCGGCGTACCCGAGGAGCAGGCCACCGACGGCCGGTGCGACGGAGCGGTCCCGCAGCCCGGCGGTGATGACGTACGCCCAGTCGGCGCCCGGCACCAGCACGAGCAGGACGGAGAGCGCCCAGAAGGCGGCTATGACGCTGGCGGACACGGGGCGGTTCTCCTTCGGGTGGTGCTCCGGGAAGGAGGGTAGACCCGCCGTGCCTAGAGGGCTTCCTTCCGGGTCAGATGCGTGAACGCCAGCCAGCCCGGCAGCACCGGCAGCCAGAACGTCATCAGCCGGAACAGCAGCACCGCCGCCAGCGCCGGGTTCGTCGGGGCGCCGAACGCCGCCAGCGCGCCTGTCAGCGCCAGCTCCACCGCGCCGATGCCGCCCGGGGTCGGCGCCGCCGAGCCCAGCGCGTTGCCCGCGAGGAACACCACCGCGACCGTCGGGTAGCTCATCTCCACGCCGAACGCCTGGAGCGAGGCGTCCAGACAGAGCACGAACGCCATCGTCATCAGCAGCATCCCGCCGATGCCGCTCAGCAGCTTCTTCGGCTCCTGCACCACATCGAGCATGCGCGGCACCACCCCGGCGAAGAGCGATTGCACCCGCTCCGAGATGGTCTTGCGCAGCGCCGGTACCGCCGCCACGATCAGCGCCAGCACCGCCACCGTCAGCAGCCCGGCGATGACCGTGCGGGACGGCGAGAGATTCGGCGTGTGCTCGGTGCCGGTCAGATAGCCGAAGGTCAGCAGCAGCGTGATGTGGCTGCCCAGACCGAACAGCTGGGACGCGCCCACGCTGGCCACCGCGTGCCCCGGCCGCAGCCCCTGCCGTTGCAGATACCGGGTGTTCAGCGCGACACCGCCGATCGCGGCGGGCGCCACCAGCTTCACGAACGAACCGGCCACCTGCGCCACCACGGTGCGCAGATAGGGCACCTTCTCCGGTACGAAGCCCAGCAGGCTCACGGCGGCCGAGAAGTACGTCAGCGCCGAGAAGCAGGCCGCCGCGATCACCCACCACCAGTTGGCGTTGTCGATGACCTGGTCGATCTTCAGCTCCGCCAGCTGCGTGATGAGGAAGTAGCCGGCGAAGGCGGCGGCGATGAAGGAGACGAGGGTACGGGGCCGCACCCGCTCCATCCGGGCCGGTTCTATGGCGGCCTCGGGCCGGACCAGCAGCACCTGCTGCCGGATCAGGGAGAGCAGGTCGGACTCCTTGGAGTCCTCCAGCGCCTGCTCCATGACCTGTTTCTCGGCCTGCTTGGCGGCCTTGACCGTCTTGCGGTCCGCGTCCTCGGGCAGCGCGCCGCGCGCCTCGCGGTAGGCGCGTACGGCGTCGAGGACGGCCTGCCGTTCCCGCGCCGCCCGCTCCTTGCCCAGCTGGCGCAGCGTGGTGCGCGTGGTGCGGGACAGCGCGATCGGCTGGAGCATCGGCAGGCTGTCGGCCACCGCGTCCGGGCCGAGGACGGCGACGGCCGAGGCCACCGCCCGCTCGGCGCCGACGCGCAGGCCGAAGGTCGTCAGCAGCTGCGCGACATCCATCCGCAGCGGGATGTCACCGGCCGCGATCTCCCCGCCGCGCAGGTTCGTCAGATACACCTGGCCGGCACGGTCCACCAGCAGCGAGTGCCCGTCCAGCCGGCGGTGCGCGATGCGCCGCGACTGGAGCGCCACCACCTGCCGCCAGGACGCCGCCATCAGATCGTCGGTGATCTCGTCCGCCGGGACCGACTCCAGCGACCGGCCGCCGATGTGCTCGTACACGAGCATCACCGCGTCCGGGCCGAGTTCGGAGGTGGCGATCAGCTTGGGGGCGTTCGCCCCGGCGGCGATCGCCGCGTACGCCAGCAGCGCCTCCTGCTCCAGCGCCTGCCGCAGCGAGGGCAGGCTGCGGCGCTGGGTGATGCCGCGCACCGTCAGCCGGCGCCAGGCGCGGTAGAAGAAGCCCTGCGCCTGCTGGGCGCGGTCCACCACCGTGATGTCCAGCGGTGGACCGGTCTCCAGGGTCACGAGATAGCGCCGGGTGAGCTGCCCCGCCTCGCCGTCACCGGCGTCGGCGCCCTCGGAACCGGGCGGCTCCTCGGTGCGCAGCGCGCTGACCGGACGGAAGCCGACGTTCCGCAGCCCGGCCAGCAACTGCTGGCCGGTGGGGCGGACGTTCGGGGTGCCGACCGCGTACAGCGTGCCGTAGGCGATGGTCCAGCCGATGAGGACGGTGACCAGGATGGAGAAGAGCGTGGTGTAGCCGGCCACGAGCACGGAGACCGCGTCCAGCACCAGCACCGCGATCATGATCAGCCGCCAGCGCGGCCGGTGGGTCATGCCCACGGCGGTGGCGTAGGCGATGACGGGCGCGAGGTAGCCGTGCACCGGGTCGGTCAGCCCGACCCCCGAGGGGGCGTCCCGGGTGAGGGCGTTCTGCACGGACTCGGGGGCGACCCGGGCCACCCACAGGCTGAAGGACAGCGAGACGCCGTGCGCGAGCACGGCGGCCAGCACACCGTCCGCGATGCGCAGTCCGTCGCGCTTGATGAGGCGTTCGACGGCGAAGGCGACCGGAACGATGAGGACGGCGACGGAGGACGCGAAGCCCGCGAAGGAGATGAGCAGCGGCGGCGCGCCGTCCGCGCTGTTGTTGATGTCGGTCTCGATGCCCTCGGTGGTGCCGACGGCGAACGTCGCGGTCAGCAGCACCAGGGCGATGCCGAGCAGCCCGAACAGGGAACGGATCAGATCGCCGGGGCGGTGGACGCGCGCGGCGAGGATCGGCTCGTCGATCTCCAGACGGTCGGCGAGCGGTACCGGCGCCGGCTCCGCCACGGACTCCGCACCGGGACCGGCGGGTACGGGAGAGGACCCGGCGGGCTCGGCGCGCCCGGCGGCCCGGCCGGAGTCCGGCGGCGGCCCCGGCGCCACCGACGGGGCGGCCGGGGGCCGGTCGCGGGCCTCCTCGGCCAGCCGCTTGGCCTCCTGCCGCCGCAGGCTGTTCGCCCGGCGGGCCGCCTTGGCGCGCTTGCGGCTTCCGGAGGGCTGCCGTACGGCCGGTGACTGTCCGCTCATGCCGCTCATGGCGTCGTACAGCCCCTCCCCCTCGTCATGCCCCGGCGCCCGCCCCGCCCGGAGTCGCTCCGCCTCTTCTTCGCCCCGTATCACTGGCCGTTTCCTCGGTCTTCGTCACTGTGACGATAGTGGCACGAGTGACGGCCGGCCGGGGACTGTCCGTGACATACGGCACCATGGGCGCCATGACCAGCAGCGCGCACCGGCTCCCGGACTATGCCGACCGGGTGCTCACCGCCGCCGAACGCATCCCGCCCGGCCGGGTGATGACGTACGGCGACATCGCCGAGCTGCTCGGCAGCGGCGGCCCCCGCCAGGTCGGCCGCGCGATGGCGCTGTACGGCGGCACCGTCCCCTGGTGGCGCGTGGTGCGCGCCGACGGCCGGCCGCTGCCGGGCCACGAGAGCCGCGCGCTGGAGCACTACCGCGCCGAGG
>NZ_JBHWJL010000192.1:0-9977 GCF_042731495.1 Streptomyces sp. NPDC059853 | reverse complement strand
CGCTGGACCATCGGCCTGCACGCCGACCTGTCCGGCCCGCAGGCACCGCAGGGCCGGGGCCAGCACAACGGCATCACCCTGGCCCTGGAAGAACTGAACGAACACGGCAACCTCCCCTTCCGGCTGGCCCTGGCCGTCCACGACGACGTCGGCGACCCGCCGAGCGCCGCCCGCGCCGCAGCCGAACTCGCCGCCGACCCCGCCGTCCTCGTCGTCATCGGCCCCACCGGCGACGCGGTGGCCGATGTCGCCGCCCGGGTCTACCAGGACGCCGGGGTACCGGTCCTGACGCTGTCCGCCGGTGACTTCGCCCACCGGGCCGACTACCCCACCGTCCTGCACGGCCGTCCCGCCACCTGGGCCACCGGCCTGGCCATCCCCGGCTGTCTCGCCCTGGCCGACCCGCCGCCGTCCCGGATCGGCCTGGTGGACGACCGCGCCGCCGACCGGCACAGCTGGCTCATCACCCGCGCCGTCGGCTCCGCCGTGGACCGCACCCGGACCGGCCTGGTGCCCAAGGTGCTGCCCGCCGGCACCGAGGACGTGGCGCCCGCCGCCGCCGAACTGCTCGGCCACGGGGTGGACGCCGTGGTCTACGGCGGCCCCGCCGACGGCGCCGCCCGGCTCGCCCTCGCCCTGCGCGCGGCCGGCTGGTCCGGCACCGCGTACGCCACCGAGGCGGCGCTCGACCCGGTCTTCCTGGCCGACGCCCGGGAGGCCGCCGAGGGCTGGCACTTCGTGTCCGGCTGCACCGACGCGCTCGCCGACCCCCGTACAGGCGGCTTCGCGCCCGTCTACCGCCGCCGTTTCCGCCGGGATCCCGAACCGTACGCCGCCGAGGGGTACGACGCGGCCCGCATGGTCGTCACCGCCATGCAGCGCACCCTGGAGGAGGGGGAGAGTCTCAGCCGCTCCGGTGTGCTGAGCCGGCTGCGGGTCCTCACCTATCACGGGCTCGCCCGCCCGCTGGCCTTCGACGGGGCCGGTGACTACGCGGGCGCGGGCCCGGCCGCCTATCGCTATCAGGTGCAGTCCGGCCGGTTCCGGTTCCTGGGGCCCGCACCGGAGCGGCCGGCCGGCGTCGATGAGTAAGCTGCCGCCATGACGGACGAGTTGCCCGAGGTCAAAGCCTCCGACGCCGAGCGGGAGCAGTACGCCGAGATCCTGCGGACGGGGCTGGCCGAGGGCCGGCTCACCATGGAGGAGTTCGAGGAACGGCTCACCTCCGTGTACGCGGCCCGCACCCGCGGCGAACTGGAGCCGCTCATCCGCGATCTCCCCGAGCGCGTCGAGTCCCCGGCATCGCCCGCCGCCGGGGTGCCGGCCCGCGCCGGACGGAGCTGGGCCGACCGGATCGGCCGGCCCGCCACCTCCCGGGGGGCCTTCGCCGTACTCGGCGGGTTCGCGCGCCGCGGCGGCTGGACGATGCCGCGCCGCTTCCGGGCGCTGGCCTTCATGGGCGGCGGCACCATCGATCTGCGCGAGGCCGCCTTCGAGGACCGCGAGGTGACCATCCGGGTCGTCGCCGTCATGGGCGGGGTGTCGGTCACCGTGCCGCCGGAGGTCGGGGTGGAGGTGCGCGGCATCGGCATCATGGGCGGCTTCGATCCGACCGCCGACCGCGAGGCCGCCCCGGGTGCTCCGCGCGTGGTGATCACCGGCCTGGCGTTCTGGGGCGGCGTCGGCGTGGAACGCAAGCCGGTCGAGGGGGAGAAGAAGCGCCTGGCGTCCGGCGAGGAGGACTGACGCCGCGGCGGACGGTCAGCGGGTGGAGACCCGCACCCAGACCCGTTTGCCGCCGGGGGTGGGCTCGAATCCGATGCCGTCGGCCATCTCCCGCAGCAGCCACAGCCCCCGCCCCTCCTCGGCGCTCCAGTCGGGGAGGGTGATCCGGGGGAGCGCGGCGGAACTGTCGGTGACGGCGACGCGGACCGCGTTCTCCTCCAGGGACAGCTCCAGCCGGCAGCGCGGATCGGGGACGTGGCGGGCGACGTTGGCGAGCAGTTCGGTGACCCCGTGCAGGACGACTTCGGTCACCGCGTCGTCCTGCTCCCACTCGCGCATCGCCAGCTTCGCCAGCCGCCGGAAATGCGCGAGGTCCGACCGTCTGGCTGTCAGCAGCCAGCTGTAGGAGAGGGGCTGGGCGTCGGTGCTCCGGCTGGCGAGCGTCATGATCCCTCCATGTGCTCAGGGTGTGTCGATGAGCGCGTGCGCTGCGTACCCTCTCGCACCCTGCCCCGGTCGGGCAGACCCTGATTCCCGGCCGTACGCAAGGACTTCAGCCGCACATGTGGAGTTCATATCACTCGCATGAGTGGCGAAGGCAGTGGCGAAAGCCCGGAATCGGGTTCACGCCACTGCCTGCCGGTCAGTTGACCGGGAATCGACCGCCCGGCGGGGTCACCGGAAGGAGACCTCCGCCTCCGGTGTCCCGGTGACCCCGCGTGACCCGGCCCGCGGCCCTCAGTCCTCGATCGCGGCCGCGATCGCGTCCCCGATCGGCGTGGTGGGCCGGCCGATGAGCCGCGACAGGTCGCCGGGTGTGGCGGCGAGCAGCCCTCGCTCGATCGCCGTGTCCACGTCGACCAGCAGCTCCGCGTACGGCTCGGGCAGCCCGGCGGCCAGCAGGTTCGCCCGCTGTTCGTCGGCGCCGACCGGGGTGTAGCGGACCTCCGTGCCGGAGAGGCGGCTGATCTCGGCCGCGTACTCCGCGAAGCTCCAGGCGGTGTCGCCGCTCAGCTCGTACGCCTTGCCCTCGTGGCCCTCGCCGGTGAGGACGGCTGCCGCGGCGGCGGCGTAGTCGGCGCGGGAGGCGGAGGCGACCCGGCCCTCGCCCGCGGCGGCGACCACGCGGCCGACCTTCAGCACCGGGCCCAGCTGGGCGGTGAAGTTCTCGTGGTACCAGCCGTTGCGCAGGAAGACGTACGGCAGGCCGGAGGCGAGCAGCGCCTCCTCGGTGGCCTTGTGCTCGTCGGCCAGCGCGAAGTCGGCGGCGGGGCCGCCCAGGACGCCGGTGTAGGCCAGCAGGGCGACGCCCGCCTCCCGCGCGGCGTCGATGACGGCGGTGTGCTGGGGCAGGCGCCGGCCGACCTCGCTGCCGGAGATCAGCAGCACCCGGTCACCGGCGGCGAAGGCGCCGCGCAGCGTGGCCGGGTCGTCGTAGTCGGCGATCCGCAGCCGGACCCCGCGCGCCGCGAGGCCGGCCGCCTTGTCCTGGTCGCGCACCACCGCCACGACCTGCTCCGCCGGTACGGACTCCAGCAGGCTGTCGACGACCAGCCGTCCCAGCTGGCCGGTGGCTCCGGTGACTACCCACATGCGCGTTCTCCCTCGGGGTGGTTCTCGCTCGGTGTGCCGTCCACGCTAAGCCGGGCACTAACTCAGGGAAAGTACCTACTTTGACGTAAGCTACTGGCATGGACGTACGTGAGCTGCCCAGTGTCAATGCCGCCGGGTGCCCCTCCCGGGCGGTGCTGGAACATGTCACCAGCCGCTGGGGTGTCCTGGTGCTGGCCCTGCTGCTGGAGGAGGAGACCCTGCGGTTCAGCGAGCTGCGCCGGGCGATCTCCGGCATCAGCGAGAAGATGCTGGCCCAGACCCTCCAGACCCTGGAGCGGGACGGCTTCGTGCACCGCGCCGCGCAGGCCGTGATCCCGCCCCGGGTGGACTACTCGCTCACCGATCTCGGCCGGGAGGCCGCTGGTCATGTGTGGCAGCTGGCCCGCTGGGTGGAGCGGCGGCTGCCCGAGGTGCAGGAGGGGCAGGAGCGGTACGACCGGGCCCGCGCCGCGCGCTGACTCAGCCGCCCCAGTGGCCCGCGAGCGCGGCGGGCATCTGCCGCAGATGGTCGTCCGTGCAGCGCAGGAGCGCCGCCAGTGAGCCGTCGCCGTGCCGGTTCCAGGACTGGGTGGCCAGGGTGGAGGCCATCGCGTACGCGCCGACCAGCAGCCCGGGGCGCAGATCGCCGGGGCCGGTGCGCTCCCGGCGGGCCAGGACGGCGGCCAGCCGCTGATGTCCCTCGGCGTGCCGCACCAGCTGGGCGGCCCGCAGTTCCGGCTCGGCGCAGATCAGCCGCAGGCTCGCCAGCAGGATCTCCAGCGGCCCCTCGGCGGCCCGTTCCATGGCCCGCCGGCCGGCCTCGTGCAGCGCGGTCAGCGGGGGCTCGTGCGCCGGGCGGCGTTCGGCCTCGGTGAGAAAGAGTTCGGTCAGTTCCCGGAGCGGCTGCAGGACCAGTTCCTCCTTGCTGGCGAAGTAGCGGAAGAACGTCCGTTCCGAGACCCCGGCCCGGCGGGCGATGTCCCCGATCGTCGTCCTGCCGTACCCCTGGTCCTCGAAGAGGGCGAGCCCGAAGTGCAGCAACTCGTGCCGGGTGCGCAGTCTGCGGCTCTCGCGCACGCCCGGTCCGGTGATGTCGCGTCCCATGCCCGGCATCGTACGTCGTTGAAATGTGCATGAAAACGGACACGTATCGATCCGCTTGCGTTTCGATGAGAGCCCGTCCTACGCTCCCTCCGTACGATGCCGTTTCGATGGACGAGGATCCCCATGGCGGACCAGCCCACCGACACGCCCCTGCGGCGGACCTCCCGCACCAAGATCACCCCCGAGCGCGAGGCCGAACTCTACGAGGCCGTGCTCGAACTGCTGCGGGAACGCGGCTACGACGCCCTCACCATGGACGCCGTCGCCGCCAGGACCCGCTCCAGCAAAGCCACCCTCTACCGCCAGTGGGGCACCAAGGGTCAGCTCGTCATCGCGGCCCTGCGGCACGGCAAACCCTTCGACATCGACGACATCGACACCGGCACGCTCGCCGGTGACCTGCGGGAGATGGCCCGCCGCACCGGCCGGGCCGCCTGCGAGGACACCGAACTCCTCCAGGGCATCACCGTCGCCGCCCGCCAGGACGAGGACCTGCGCCTGGCCATGCGGGAACTGCTGATCCGCCCGGAGGGCGCCGTGCTGGACCGCGCACTGCAGCGCGGCGTGGCACGCGGGGAGGTCCAGCCGGACAACCCCGCCCTCGGCTACGTCATCCCCGCCCTGCTCGGCGCCCTGATCGCCCGCCCGCTGATCGAGGACGACTACGCCGACGGCCCCTACCTGGAGCACTTCCTGGACTCCGTGGTCCTGCCCGCCCTGCTCGGCCGGCCCGCCCCCGCGCCGGGCTGACCCGGCCCCGCCACCCACCCCCGCCCGTCCCCGCACCCCCCTCCGCCCGGCCTCCCCCACCACGGCCGGGGCGGCGCCGCTCGCCCGACCCCCTCATCACGCCCCACGCTTGATCAGGAGACCCCCTCATGGCGACCTTCCTCTACAGACTCGGACGCTTCTCCTTCGAACGACGGCGCGCCGTGGCCCTGCTGTGGGTGGTGCTGCTCGGCCTCGCCGGCGCCGGCGCCGCCACCAACTCCGAGCCCGGCTCCGCCGAGTTCACCATCCCGGGCACCGAGGCCCAGCGCGCCTTCGACCTGCTGAACGAGCGCTACCCCGGCTCCGGCGCGGACGGTGCCACCGCCCGCGTCGTCGTCCGCGCCCCCGAGGGCGAACTGATCACCGACCCCGCCCACCGGGCCGCCGTCCAGGACCTCGTCGCGGACCTGCGCACCGGCTCCGACAAGGTCGCCCAGGTCGCCGACCCGTACGAGACCCAGGCCGTCAGCCAGGACGGGACCACCGCCTACGCCCAGGTCTCCTACCTGGTCAAGGGGCTGGAACTGGAGCAAGCCGACCGCGACGCGCTCGAAGCCGCCGTCGAGGCCGGGCGCGCCGGCGGACTGACCGTGGAGATGGGCGGCGACGCCCTGCTGGAGATCCCCGCGACCGGCGTCACCGAGGTCATCGGCGTGGCGGTGGCCGCCGTCGCCCTGGTCGTCACCCTCGGCTCGCTGATCGCCGCCGGACTCCCGCTGCTCACCGCGCTGATCGGGGTCGGCGTCGCCGTCGCCACCATCACCGCGCTCACCGCCACCCTCGACCTGGACAGCACCACCCCCATCCTGGCCATGATGCTCGGCCTCGCCGTGGGCATCGACTACGCGCTGTTCATCGTCTCCCGCTACCGCGCCGAACTCGCCGAGGGCCACCCGCACCGGGAAGCCGCCGGACGCGCGCTGGGCACCGCCGGATCCGCCGTGGTCTTCGCCGGGCTCACCGTGATCATCGCCCTCGCCGGGCTCGCCGTCGTCAACATCCCCATCCTCACCAAGATGGGCCTGGCCGCCGCCGGTTCGGTGGCCGTGGCGGTGCTCATCGCCCTCACCATGATCCCCGCGCTGCTCGGCTTCGCCGGCGACCGCATCCTGCCCCGCGCGGCCCGCCGCGCCCGCGCCACCGGCCCCGCCGTGCCGCCCGCCCGGGAGACCACCGACGCGAGCGCGGAACGGACCCCCGGCCCGGGCGCCGGGACACCCGGACGCCCCAACATGGGCACCCGCTGGGCCCGCTGGGTGCTGCGCCGCCCGCTGACCGTCCTGCTGGTGGGCGTCGTCGGCCTCGGCGCCCTCTCCCTGCCCGCCGCCGACCTGGAACTCGGCCTGCCCGACGACGGCAGCAAGCCCGCCGACACCACCCCGCGCCGCGCCTACGACCTGCTCGCCGAATCCTTCGGCGCCGGCTTCAACGGCCCCCTGATGGTCGTCGTCGACGGCCGGGACACGGCCGGCGGCGTCACCGCGGCGGCCGAGCGGGCCCGCGACCGGATCGCGGACCTCGACGACGTCGCCGTGGTCACCGAGCCGGTGCCGAGCGAGGACGGCTCCACCGCCATCCTCACCGTGATTCCCGCCTCCGAGCCGCTGAGCACCGAGACCGAGGACCTGGTGGGCGCGATCCGGGACTCCGCCGCCGCGCTGCACGCCGACACCGGTGCCACGCTGCTGGTCACCGGACAGACCGCCATGGGCATCGACGTCTCCCAGAAGCTCGACGACGCCCTCCTGCCGTATCTGGCGCTCGTCGTCGGCCTCGCCTTCCTGCTGCTGATCCTCGTCTTCCGCTCGCTCCTCGTCCCGCTGAAGGCCGCCCTCGGCTTCCTGCTCTCCGTGCTGGCCGCACTCGGAGCCGTGGTCGCGGTCTTCCAATGGGGCTGGCTCAGCGGGGTGTTCGGCGTGGAGGACACCGGCCCGGTGATGAGCCTGATGCCCATCTTCCTGGTCGGCGTGGTCTTCGGACTCGCCATGGACTACGAGGTGTTCCTGGTCACCCGGATGCGCGAGGCGTACGTCCACGGCGCCGCGCCCGACGAGGCCGTGATCACCGGATTCCGGCACGGCGCCCGGGTGGTGACCGCCGCCGCCGTCATCATGATCAGTGTCTTCGCCGGGTTCGTCGGCTCCGACGAACCGATGATCAAGATGATCGGACTCGGCCTGGCCATCGCGGTCTTCTTCGACGCCTTCGTCGTCCGGATGACGCTCGTGCCGGCCGTCCTCGGCCTGCTGGGCCGCTCCGCCTGGTGGCTGCCCGCCCGGCTGGACCGGATCCTGCCCGACGTCGACGTGGAGGGCGAGAAGCTGCAACAGCGCCTGGCCGGGCCGGACACCGAGCCCCGCACCCGCGAGACCGCGGCCCCGTAAAACGGTTCAGCGGCACGCGCGTGGCAGGCGGCCCGAGTGTCGGTGCCGCCTGTCACAATGCACAGCGCGGCGCAGAGCGCGCCGGGGAAGCGGAGCATGAGACGTGACACAGTCGGCAGCGGGCAGGTCCATCGAGAGCCGGATCGCCGAGGAACTCGGCGTGCGCGAGGGGCAGGTGACAGCCGCCGTGGGGCTGCTGGACGGCGGCTCCACCGTGCCGTTCATCGCCCGCTACCGCAAGGAGGCCACCGGCACGCTGGACGACGCCCAGCTGCGCGCCCTGGAGGAGCGGCTGCGCTATCTGCGTGAGCTGGAGGAGCGCCGCGCGGCCGTCCTGGAGTCCGTCAGGAGCCAGGGCAAGCTGGACGAGGCCTTGGAGCAGCGGATCAACGCCGCCGAGACCAAGGCCCGGCTGGAGGACATCTACCTCCCCTACAAGCCCAAGCGCCGCACCAAGGCCCAGATCGCCCGCGAGGCCGGTCTCGAACCGCTGGCCGACCAGCTGCTGGCCGACCCGGCGACCGACCCGCAGACCGCCGCCGAGGCGTACACCGACGCGGCCAAGGGCGTCCCGGACGCGGCGGCGGCCCTCACCGGCGCCCGCGCCATCCTCACCGAGCGGTTCGGCGAGGACGCCGACCTCATCGGCGAACTGCGCGAGAAGATGTGGACCACCGGCCGGCTGGCCGCCCGGGTCCGCGAGGGCAAGGAGGAGGCCGGCGCCAAGTTCGCCGACTACTTCGACTTCGCCGAGCCGTTCACCAAGCTGCCCTCGCACCGGATCCTGGCCATGCTGCGCGGGGAGAAGGAGGAGATCCTCGACCTCACCCTCGACCCGGAGCCCGCCGACACGAAGGACACCGCCGAGGGCCCGAGCGCCTACGAGCGGGCCATCGCGCACCGGTTCGGCATCAGCGACCGGGGCCGCCCGGCCGACGCCTGGCTCGCCGAGACCGTCCGCTGGGCCTGGCGCACCCGCATCCTGGTCCACCTCGGCATCGATCTGCGCACCCGGCTGCGCACCGCCGCCGAGGACGAGGCGGTCGAGGTCTTCGCCGCCAACCTGCGCGACCTGCTGCTCGCCGCCCCGGCCGGCACCCGCCCCACCATGGGCCTCGACCCGGGGCTGCGCACCGGGGTGAAGGTCGCCGTCGTGGACGCCACCGGCAAGGTCGCCGCCACCGACACCGTCTACCCGCACGCGCCGCGCCGCGACTGGAGCGGGGCGCTGGCCCGGCTCGGCGCCCTGGTCACCGAGCACGGCGTGGAACTCATCGCGATCGGCAACGGCACCGCCTCGCGCGAGACCGACAAGCTCGCCGCCGAGCTGATCGCCGCCCTCGCCCCGGCGAAGCTCACCAAGATGGTGGTCTCCGAGGCCGGCGCCTCGGTCTACTCCGCCTCCGCCTACGCCGGCGAGGAGCTGCCCGACCTGGACGTGTCGCTGCGCGGAGCCGTCTCCATCGCCCGCCGGCTCCAGGACCCGCTCGCCGAACTGGTGAAGATCGACCCGCGCTCCATCGGCGTCGGCCAGTACCAGCACGACCTGTCCGAGGTGAAGCTCTCCCGCTCGCTGGACGCCGTCGTCGAGGACTGCGTGAACGGCGTCGGCGTGGACGTCAACACCGCCTCCGCGCCGCTGCTCTCCCGCGTCTCCGGCATCTCCGGCAGCCTCGCCAAGCTGATCGTCGCGCACCGCGACAGCAACGGCCCCTTCCACAGCCGCCGGGCGCTGAAGGACGTGCCCCGGCTCGGCCCCAAGGCGTTCGAGCAGTGCGCGGGCTTCCTGCGCATCCCCGGCGCCGCCGACCCGCTGGACTCCTCCGCGGTGCACCCCGAGGCGTACCCGGTGGTGCGGCGCATCGTGCGCGAGACCGGCAAGGAGGTGACCGCGCTCATCGGGGACAGCGCCGCGCTGCGCGCGCTGAAGCCCGCCGACTACGTGGACGACACCTTCGGGCTCCCCACGGTCACCGACATCATCCGCGAGCTGGAGAAGCCGGGCCGCGACCCGCGCCCGGAGTTCCGGGCCGCCCGCTTCAAGGAGGGCGTGGAGAAGATCGGCGACCTGGAGCCGGGGATGATCCTGGAGGGCGTGGTCTCCAACGTCGCCGCCTTCGGCGCGTTCGTCGACGTCGGGGTGCACCAGGACGGCCTGGTCCATGTCTCGGCGATGTCCGCCAAGTTCGTCTCCGATCCGCGCGAGGTGGTCAAGCCCGGGGACATCGTGCGGGTCAAGGTGCTGGACGTGGACGTGAAGCGGCAGCGCATCTCGCTGACCCTGCGGCTGGACGAGGAGCGGCCGGCCGCGGGCGGCCGGGGCGAGCGGGAGCGCGGCGGCGCCCCGCGCCAGCGGGACCGGCGCGGCGGCCAGGGCGACCAGCGCGGCGGGCGCCAGGG
>NZ_JBHWJL010000191.1:0-9979 GCF_042731495.1 Streptomyces sp. NPDC059853 | reverse complement strand
CTGTGTCAAATGGGGGGTCTAAATAACAGTATTCAACCCAAGGGGGGCGGCTCCTTTGTGGCGGTCGGCATATATTTATTTGGGGGTCTGGCCCCCACCCCCCTGGGGGGGCCCCCAAACGCCACTTGGACGCTGCTAGCTGGATTCAGTTGTATAGAAGGGCTTCCTCGACGGTTTTGAGAGTTTCCGGAGTGATCTGGAGTTGAGCAGCTGACCTAGCATCGAACCAGCCAGCTGCATCATGTTCGGAGAGAGAGATGGCGCCGTCGGCCAACACCAGGAAGTTCACCTGTCTCGTCTTTCGTCCAGAGCCAGAAAGATAGTCGAAGAACCCAAGGACCCCGTCCAGCGATACCAGGACCAGATCGGTCTCCTCTCTCAGCTCTCTTTCCAGAGCCTCAATAATGGTTTCACCAGAATCGACTTTTCCGCTCGGCAGCTCCCAGAACCCGCCCATGAAGTCGTCCGGCTTCCGTCGAAGCATCAGAGCCTTTCCTTCTCGCAGAACTATGGATGCCGCTACATAGCGATCAATATCCGGCGAGTACCACTCTGCGTCGGATGCTCCTTTCACAGTGAACCTCCAGATTCTAGGTGCTTCCATACCTTCAGGAAAGCGGACAAATATTGATCGACCAGAGGATCATCCTCAGGACGATTCCAGACCGGCAACTTGATGATGCTTTCGTGGAACTGGGTCGCCTGCGGGAAGTCATCCGGCTGCGGACTTATCATATCCCGATATGCCGGGAAAAGGGCGCCAGGGTTTCGGAAGAGCGGCAATTCGGCGAGCGGCCGAGTGCTGCCTGGCCGGTCAGCTTCCAGCGCCCCCTCCGCGAGTAGAGCCTTCTGGATCATATCCGCGCCGGCCCCTCCCGGCACCTCGTCATCCACTCGAAGAATGAATGCGTACCAGCTGCTGGTGTCGTCCGGCTTTGGGAGGACCGCGGTCAGGCCCGGAAGTTTTCCGAGCACTTCCGCCATTCGCGTTGCCGTTCGCGTGCGGCCCATCAAAATTTCGTCATAGCAGTCCATTTGCTGATCGACGATGGCCGCTGCCAGCGGATGGATACGAAATTTCAGCCCCATGCCAGTAACGGCAAACTCGTGGAGTCGGTGTCCGGTTGGAATCTCTTGCTTGCAGCGCACATTGTAGTGGCCCACTGCAATGCCTCGCCGATACACCTCGGCGTCATTTGTCAACAGGACGCCGCCTTCGCCACCAGTCAACGGCTTTTGCCCCTGAAGACTCTGAGCCGCCGCCCGCCCGAACGAACCGACGTTGCGGCCACCACAGGTTGCACCGTACGCATGCGACGTGTCCTCAAGCAACATCAGCCCGTGACGCTCGGCGAGGGCGACTAGTGGCTCCATGTCGCACGGTATACCCCACATATGAGTCGCTACGATGGCTTTTGTCCGTGGAGTGATCGCCGCCTCCACAGCCGCAGGGCTGATATTGCCATCGGAACCACAGTCCACCAGTACGGGAATCGCTCCAGTGAAGAAGAGTGGGGTCGCGGTAGCGAAAAAGGTGTATACGGGGCAGATGACCTCGTCGCCGGGGCCCAGGTCACAGGCTACGTACATACTGTGGAGAGCGCTGGTGCCGGAGTTGGTCAACAACGCATGTTCCACACCGATAGCTGCCCGGAGCCGATCCTCGACCCTGGCGATCATGCCCGATCGGTTATATAGGGATATCGACTCATCCAACTGGCGGGCGATAGCCATGTGGGTTCGGTTATCGATGATTGGCCAGGAGAAGTGCGGTTTTGCGGCAGTGACGACCGGACTGCCGCCGTGCAGGGCTAGGGTATCGGAAGAAGAAGACTTCATATGAGTGCCTTCCGTGGGTCGATAAAGGTCCCGGTCGCTTTGGATTCGTAACAGGCGTCGATTACCGCAGCGTGCTGTCTGTGATAGTCAGGGCCACCGGGGTTACGGCGCTCGCCGGCAAGGACGCGACAGAAGAAGTCCACCTGAGTTGCTGCAGCCGGTCCCCAGGCCCGTTCGCGCGTCAACTGCTCGCAAACGTCACCTTTGTTGCTCAATCGCCTGATCGAACCTCGCTCGACCTCAATGATCCCTCGCGTTCCGACTACTCTCACCAGCTCCCGCTTGGGAGGTACGAACCGCGAGAGTATGCAAGTCCCATGCATGCCGTTAGGCCAGCGCAGCAGCAGGCTCGCGGTGTCCTCAGCGTCGTACTCGGCGTCTACCGCCTGACAGGACATCGTGGCCGCGACCCCGGAGGGCATGCCCAAGTACCAGATGATCAAGTCAAGCATGTGGTAGCCCATGTCGATGACGCATCCTCCTCCGGCGTTTGTGCGGGAGCCGCGCCAGCCCTGATGTGGGGCATCGATGAACATCGTGTAGCAGACGTCGACGAAGAACGGATCTCCTATCTGATCAGCCAGCTGGAAGTAGCTGTTGTAGATGGGATTGAAACGGCGCTGCAGAGTGGTCATGATCTCAACACCATGCTCACGAGCCACATCGGCCAGGAAAGCGGCTTCTTTGCCTGACGTGGCAAAGGGCTTTTCCTTGAGTATGTGAACTTTCGCTCGGGCGGCATTCTCCACGATCTGGGCATGGGTATGGTGGGGGGTTGCCACCACCACGAAGTCCAGATCTACGGCCTTGAGTAGCTCTGTGTGGTCAGTGAAACCGGGAACGCTGAGTTCAGCAGCCGTCCGTGTGACGCGCACGGAGTCTGTGTCGCAAACAGCTACTAACTCCGCCTTTTGCGACCCCAGCACGCCAGGTATGTGGTCTTCGTTGGCCTGCTTACCAAGGCCGATAACTGCAACTTTGTATCTCTTCTCCATGGAATACTCCTGATTGTTGAGATCCTCTAGGGTGCCTTTCGGGCTGACGCTGCGCGAATGGATAGCTCCCTCATGATGGATTTCGTGACGTCCTCCCTTGGTAGCGTTCCATCGATTATCGCAAGATTCGGAATCTTCCCAGCGGTTCCGAGATAATGATAGGCGCCTCTGACGGCCTCTTGATAGGCTATGAAAGATTCGCGAAGTGTGGGATATTCCCGACTGAATTCGGGCCCTCCTGCCTCGGCCAGCGAGCACTCACCCTTTCGTTGGAAGGCTATCCCCGCCTCGATATCAATGAATAGCGTGATGGCCGGCGTGGGAAAGAGATTTGTTAGCTGCGAGGCCTTTTCTCGATCAAGGCCAAGTGCTATCGCATCGGCGATGGCTGAGTAACAGTAGCGCTCGCAGAGCATCACATCTGCTGGGGCCGTCCGAAAACGATGCAGAGCGTCGGCGTAGTCACTGAGTCCGAGAAGAAGAGATGTCTCAGGCGATGGGAAGTCGCTAGATCCAGAAATCAGCTCCTTGTATATCTTCCGCAGTCGGCGACGTGGGTCCTTCGTCGGCTCCACCACTCGCATCCCGGAATCTCTCAACTGTTGTGCAACCTCGCCGGCCTGGAAAGACTTTCCGGATCCGTCGGCTCCTTCAAGAACCACAATGGTGGGGAAATCTCCTGCTGAATTTTTCAAGCGCATGACGCAATCACCTCGCGGTTTCGGACCGAGTCATGGGCGCGATCTTCCCCACCCAAGATCCTTGATGTGGGACGATGAAGTGAATTGGTTCTCTCTATGCTCCATGCGGATAGGAGCAGATGTTGAGAGTAGGGCCACAGGATGGGCGGACGCGCCAGATCCCAACAGCCAGACGAAATTTCTCATGGCTTTGTCTCCCCCCCGGGTGACTTTGTTCGGCCATCATCTATTAGTCTTGTGCCCAAGATCGCCCACTAGTGGAGGTAAGGCCAGAGTTTCCGGGCGTCGCATTTGTGCTGGCAAGAACATGACATGCGGATAGAGGGGGCAAAATATGGATAAATTAGACCAATTTGGACATCGTCTGCTCGCCGAGGCGTCTGTGTCCGTCTATAGCATGGCCCTCGAGCGAGGATCTGTGTCAGAGGGTGACGGTGAAGGTTCGTTGGGCCAGTCCCCCGATGAGTTGATCCAGTCGATCTCAGTGCTCCGCCAGTTTGGCTTGCTCCGTCCTTGCCCCGGCGAGCCAGGCCGTTTCGCGCCCGTGGCGCCAGATTCCGCAGCCATGCGGGTGATGGGTCCGTTGGTGCGTGATCTGCTGCGGAATCAGGAATGGGTGAGCCGACTTCAAGTATATTTCAATAACCTCAGTCGCATCTATGAGGGCCATCGTGAATCTCGACTGGAGGCTTCGGAGTCAGAGGTCATCACGGAACTCGAAATGGTGCTGGCGGCTATTACCGAGCTCAGTGCACGGGCTTCTGATGAAGTATTGACTTCTCAGCCTGGTGGAGCGAGGCCTGAGGAGGTTTTGGTTGAATCTCTGGAGCGCACGGATCAAGTATTGTCCAGAGGGGTTAAGATGCGAACTCTCTACCAATACAGTGCGCAATTCAGTCAGCCCACTATCGCTTACGTGGAACACGTGGTTTCTAGGGGGGCCGAAGTTAGGACCTCTGCGACGGGGTTCTCGCGTGTTCTCATATTCGACAGAAAGGCTGCAGTCCTCTCGGTTGATTCTAATCCGGAAGGCGCGGTAATTGTACGCGAACCTAACACTGTCCGGTTCATTGCAGATTCCTTCGATCGTGCCTGGGTCAATTCCAAGCCATTCCCTATAGAATTTGCCGTGGACCAAGCCGTCAGCTCGACGCGTGATGTGCGTGAGGCGATCTGTCGGCTGCTGACAGAAGGGCTAAGTGACCGAAAGATCTCACAACGCATGGGTATCTCTCTCCGGACATGCCAGCGACATGTCGCCGAGATCATGTCGGAGCTCTCTGCCCTAAATCGCCTTCATGCTGGATATCTAATTGCCAAGAGGGAGATCATTGGAGAGGCGAATGCCGGGGCAGTTGAGAAATGACTTTCTGGCTCTCACGTCACATCTGCGGTTGAATGCGCACTATAGGATGTCTCGGTCCGTCGAGTGTCACTCCCGCCCGTCGTTGGGTGTCGAGGCTAACCCTCATGTTATCTTTCCTCGATACTCTGGTCGCAGCTCAGGCTGTCGTGTGCCACGAATTGCTGCTTTCATTGCATGATGGCGATATTATGCTGGCTGTCGATCATTGTTTTTCTGGCATTGAAAGGATTTTCGGTTCGATGGCGATTTGAAGGTCTATAAATTGATTCACGATCCTCTGGTGATTGGGGCCACGCGAGAAGTACTTACCACAGTACGAGCGGACAGCCCTTGTTTTGTGTAACTAGGATGTGGCCCTTGATCCGGCATGCTGGCTCATCGGCGGCAAGGGCAGTGCGGATAGTTTGGGCGATGGCGCGGGAGCGGTCGGCGGGGCCTCGGGTGTCGGCGAGGGGGCTGTGGGGGTTGTGGCGGCGGGTGGACCATTCGGTTCTGTTCTGGGCTTTGGTGCCGAGGCGGAGGTGGGTGGGGTTGACGCAGCCGGCTTCGTCGCATTGGTGGCAGAGGACGAGGTCGGTGGTGGTGGGTGGCCCGTGGAGCAGGTGGTAGGCGAAGAGGTGGGCGGGGACGGTGCCTCGGCGGGTGGGGCCGGGGAGGGTGGCGGCGCGGAAGCTGCCGTGGCCGGTGGAGGAGATAGCGCCGAGCCAGTGCCAGCAGGCTGTGGGGGAAGGGCTGTAGCGCTTCGTCTCGAAGCGGGCCAGGACGGTTGGGTCTGTCAGCCAGGTGTGCCAGAGCGTGGTGGGGAGGGGCATTCCGGTGCCTGTGGGGTGGGTGTGGGGTGGGCGGCGTCAGGGCCCAAGAACTGCCTGGTCAGGGGCATTTCGGCGGCAGACTGTAAATCTGCCGGCTCAGCCTTCCCAGGTTCGAATCCTGGCGCCGCCACACTGGGAAAGTAGCCCCCGACCAGCGGAAACGCGGTCGGGGGCTTACTTGTTGGCCCACGTGGCCCGAATCTGTGTGCCGCAGGGGAGACGTGGCTGCCGGGAGGCCGAGGACGTCCGGGTCAGGGCGTTCGGTCCGGGCCGGGGCCGCTCTCCGGGGACCGGGCACACACAGGACTCACAGGGCCGCCAGGAAGCCGGTGATCCGTGCGCGCAGGGTCCGCGGGTCCAGGCCGTGTCCGGCCAGGTGCTCGTCGAGTTGCCCGTAGCGGCGCAGTTCCCGCCGGCCGACGCCGAGGCCGAGCACGCGGTGGGGGACGTCGGCCAGCGCGTCGTTCACCTGCCGGGTCGAGGTGCCCTCGTGGTACGGCTCCACGACCACCACGTCCGCCGCGTCGGCGGCTCCCACGGCGGTGCGGAGCGTGGCCGTGTCGAAGGGCCGCACGGTCGTCGCGTACAGCACCGTCACGTCCAGTCCGTCCACGGCGGCGAGGACGTTCTCCAGCATCGGGCCGACCGCCACGACCACACCGCCGCGTCCCTGTCGCAGGGGCAGGAAGCGGGCGCCGTCAACCGGGCGCGGCTCAGGGTTGGTCTGTTCGGACAGCCGGACGTAGACCTTGTCGTCCCCGGCGGCCACGGCGTGCCGCAGCAGGGTCTCGGCCTCGTCCGGGTGCCCGGGGACATGGACGGTCCAGCCGTCCAGGCTGTCCAGCAGGGCCACGTCGCCCGGCGACATGTGGGTGAAGCCGCCGGCGGGCCAGTCGTACGAGCCGGCCGCGCTCACCAGGACGCCGCCCACGCCCTGGTGCCCGAGGTCCAGTTTCAGCTGCTCGAAGGGGCGTTCCACCAGGAAGCTGGCGAAGGTGTGCAGGATGGGGCGCAGGCCGGTGAGGGCCAGCCCGCCGCCCACGCCGACGAGCAGTTGTTCCCTGATGCCGACGTTCACCACCCGGTCCGGGTGCCGGCTCTGCGCCCGCTCGAAGCCGTCCCTGCCGATCTCGGCGAGGACGACGGCGAGGCGCGAGTCCTCGTCCAGCAGCCGGGACGCGACCGCGGCGAAGCGCTCACGCATGGTGTCCATGGGGGAATCCCCTCTCGTGGAAAAGGTCGTGGAAGGTCAATGGGCGGGGCAGGGGTTCTCACGCCGCCCTGGGTGCGCCGGTGTCCTTGGGCTCCACCTGGGCGACCACCGCGTGCGGCCGTCCCGGGTGCGGGGCGGTGAACGCCTCGTACAGCGCCTCGTGATCGCGCCCGTCCACCGTCACCGCCGACCATCCGGCGGCCTCGAACTGGGCGGCGATCCCGCCGTGCCAGCCGTGCGTGGCCGAGGCGTTGTCGATGACCAGCGTGTGCAGCCGGGAGAGCCCGGCGGCCCCGGCGTACGCGATGGCCTCGTGGTTGCTGCCCTCGTCCAGTTCCGCGTCGCCGACCAGTACCCATACCGCGGGGTCGCCGAGTCCCTGGGCCCGCAGCCCGAGCGCCGTGCCGACGGCCAGCGGCAGGCCGTGCCCCAGTGAACCGCTGCCGATCTCCGCGCCCGGGACCAGCGTCCGGTCCGGGTGGTGTCCGAGAGGTGAGTCGTACGTCCCGAAGTCCGGCAGCCACGCGGTGGGGAAGAAGCCCTTGGCGGCGAGGACCGCGTAGTAGGCCATCGGGCCGTGTCCCTTGGAGAGCAGGAACCGGTCCCGTCCCGGGTCCTCGACCGTCTCGGGGGAGACCCGCAGGACCCGGTCGTAGAGGACCCACAGCGCGTCGAGCGTGGACGTCGCGGCCGGGCCGTGTTTCTCGGCCCCCGTCATCAGCCCCATCAGGGAGGTCAGTTCCCCGAACCCGGCGGCACCGTTCTCCGTGTGCGTCCTGATCGCGTTCGTCATGGTCAGCACGCTAAAACTTCATGTGCACTTGAGGTCAACAGGCGTGTGCGCGGTGGAGCGCGCCAGGTCGGCGCGGCTGCTGTCCGCGGGGCGCTCGTTCCGTGTGGTCGCGGAAGGTTGCGCCTCCGCGCCGTCAGAAGGGGTGGTTTGCCGCGTTGTGCGGCAGCGCCGTGGGCATCGGTCCGCCATGAGCAGCAGCCCACCTCCCGCAGGCCGGCCGGACTCCGACACCGGGGGCGAGCCGCCGCACGCGCGCCCCGGACGGTATGGGCCGGACGACGACACCCGGGCCGCCGTGCTGCGCGCCCTGCTGAGCGGGACGGCGGCCGAGGAGGTAGCCGGCCGGCTCGCCCGGGCGCACGGGGCGCCCCCGGACGAGGTGGCCCGCGACATCGAGGACCTGCTGGGGCAGCTGACGGACGCCGGACTCATCCGGGCCGCGCACGGCCCGGACGGTCGTCCGGAGCGGTCAGGACCAGCCGCTCGCCGAGGGGCCGAAGAACGCGATCTCCGCGACGGCCACCTGCTTGTCCTCGGAGGGTGCGCAGGCCGCCCGGATGGTGAAGCGGACCGAGATGACATCCTTGGCCCGGAAGGTGCGCAACTGCGGACCGGCGCCCTGGTCGAGGGAGATCTCGTGAGTCGTCCGGCCGCCGTCCGAGGTGGTGACGCGGGCCTCCCGGGTGCGCGGGAGCGTCGCCTCGGATAGCTGGTTGGCGTGCGCGGACACGCCCGGGGTGATGACCACCAGGTGTTGCTGGTGGGGTCGAACGCCGGTTCAGACCCCAGGACGTTCAGGACCGGCACCAGCACCTCGTCGGGTCCGGTGACGAACCGCTGCGCGAGATCGTCGTCGGTGAACACGGCGGGCAGCGCGGGGCCGATCGGCGCGGACGGGTCGAGCCCGTCGACGGAACCCCTCACGTGCGCCCCCCATCACCCGGATCCCGTGGTCGAAGGAGAACGGCAGCGCCGGCAGGGGGGGCTCGCCCGGGGCCGGGGGAGGGTCAGATGTAGCCCTCGCGGAGCGCGTAGGCGACGGCGTGGGCCCGGTTGCGCAGCTGGAACCGGGTGGTGAGCCCGTGCATGATGTTCTTGATGGTGCGTTCGGAGTAGGCGAGTTCGGTGGCGATCTCGCCGGTGTCGAGGCCGTCGGCGACCAGGCGCAGCACCTCGGCCTCGCGCGGGGTCAGGCCGCTGGTGGGAACGCCGTCCCGGCCTGCCGCCGACCGGTGCAGGGCGCCGACCTGGGTGATGAGCCGGCCGAGCAGGTCCCCGGGGAGATTCCCGTCTCCACGCGCCGCCGCGACCACGGCCCGGACCAGTTGCTTCTCGGTGGCCTCGCGGCGCCAGACGATGGCGCTGATGCCGCAGGCGACCACGTCGAGCAGTTCGGCCTCGCGCAGGGTGCCGACGACCAGGACCGCGCGGGCGCCGTCGCTGCGGGCGACGCGGCGCAGCAGGGTGAGGGTGGGGCTGTCGAGGGTGTCGGCGATGAGCAGGGCGACGGTGCCCGGGGCGAAGCCGGTGTCCTCGCGCAGTTCTATCTCGCGGTGCCGGCCCAGCAGGCTGAGGGCGCCTTCGCGGGAGAGGGGTTCCGAGGTGTGCACGGTGACGGGGACCCGGGGGCCGGTCCGTTCCTCGGGCTGGGGGCGGCGGGGGGTGGGCGGGCCGGGTGCGGGGACCTGGCCGGTATCGGGGGTCGGGAGTCGGCTGGGCAACGGTTTTCCCTCGGAGTGGTCCGTGAACAGGGGCGTGGGGGCACGGGTGCTTCTGTTCGTATGACGTTCCGGCCGAGTGGTTGTGTTGCGCGGCATCTCACCACGGCGTACGGCGCAGTGGACGGGAACCGGGCGACCGTCCTGACCGACAGCCCGCGCCACTCCAAGGCCGCCCACCAGGCCCGGATCGTGGCGGGGCAGGACGGCGCGCAGCACGCGCCGTCCCGGTGCCCGCCGCCGGGGCCGGTGGCCGGTGTCAGCCGGCCGTCAGGCGGGCCACCGCCGCCGGGATCGCCGTGGCGCCGTTGACCAGGTTCAGGGTCAGGCCCGTGGTGGCCGGGGTGTCCAGCAGGGCCGCCAGCACCGCCGCCACGTCGTCGCGGGTGATCTCGCCGCGCGGCGCGTCGGGGGAGAGGTCCACCAGGCCGGTGCCCGGGGCGTCGGTGAGCCGGCCGGGGCGCAGGATCGTCCAGTCCAGACCGGTACGCGCCCGCAGATCCGCGTCGGCGGCGGCCTTCGCCCGCAGATAGGCCGCGAAG